>NZ_JAGKSG010000035.1:0-49622 GCF_018119385.1 Massilia sp. AB1
CCCTGGCGGCCGCGCTGGCGCGCATACCCTGCTCGGCGCTGAGCGGCGCCGTCAGCGGCGAAACGGTGGAGGTCCGGGGTTTCCTGTCCAGGTCGGTTGGAGAGCAGGGCGTGAAGAACGCGCTGCTGGCCCTGCCAGGTGTCGCCTCGGTCAAGCTCGACGCGCAACAGGTGGATGCCGACAAGTGCCAGATCGTCTCGACCTTCGCACCCTACTGGGTGGCGCACCGCCAGGCCGGCGGCGGCGCCGCCATGCGCCTTGCCGGCGCCGCGCCGGGTGATAAGGCCGAATTGACCGAGGGCGATTCTCTCATGATCGACGTCACCACGCCCGGCGCCGAGTCCTTCATTACCCTCGATTACTATTCGCTGCTGGCCAACGTCACCCACCTGCTGCCCAACCCGCGGGCGCGCGACAGCCGGGCGCCGGCGAATTACACCGCCACCATCGGCAGCCTGGGCGAGTGGGGCATCGGCGCGCCTTTCGGAACCGAACTGGTGGTGCTGGTGACGACGCCCGTCGCGCTGTTCGACACGCCGCGTCCCGTCTCCGAGCCGAGCGCCGCCTATCTGTCGGACGTGGCGAAGCGGCTGGCGCAGATCCAGGCGCAGAGCGGCCCCGGCAGGATCGGTGTCGAGTTCCTGCAGATCAGCACCAGGGCGCGCCGGCGCTAGCCCCGGCCAGCCAGGCTTATTTCAGGCTGCGCGCCACCCGGAAGCCATTCTGGAACTGGCGCACGCTGGCGTCGTAGCGGAAGCGCGTCGACGCGACCATGTAGGGCGCCCCCTCGCGCCAGGAGCCGCCGCGAATGACGCGCACGCGGCAGTTGGGCTCGTCCCAGCTGCGGCTGTCCGTGGGCGCATCCTTGAAGCTGTTGTGCCAGCAGTCGCTGACCCATTCCCACACGCTGCCGCTGGTGTCGTGCAGGCCGAAGGCATTGGCGGCGGAGCTGCCCGCCCTGGCCGGCCCCTCGTTGGCCCAGGGCTGGCCGCATTCCTTGCAATTGGCCTTGCCGGTCGCCATCTGTTCGCCCCACCAGTAGCGCGTGGACGTGCCGCCCCTGGCCGCGTACTCCCACTCGGCCTCGGTCGGCAGGCGGTAGGGTTTGCCGGTGGTGCTGGCCAGCCATTTCACGTACTGCTGGGCATCGTCCCAGCTGACGTCGCGGATCGGCGCGTCAGGAGGGGTGTTGGCGGCCTGGGTGGTCTTCTGGCAGCCGCCGGCGTTCACGCAGGCGTTCCACTGCTGCACGGTGACTTCGAATTTGCCGATCGCGAACGGTGCAGTGATGGCCACGCGGTGCGCAGGCTTCTCGCTGGGATCGCTGTTGTTGCTGCCCATCGTGAAGCTGCCTGCGGGCAGGGCGATCAGCGGCGGGCAGGCGGGACAATCCTTGATCACCGAACCGGCGGTGGGCCTGGCCGCCGACGCTGCCGGAGCGGCGCTTGCCGGCGCGGGCGCGGGCTGGGCGGGCCGGGAAGGGGGCGGTTTGGCGGCGGTGGCTGGCGCGGTGACAGCCGGTGCGGTCTTTGCCGGCGGCGGCGCCGTTCCCTGGGCCTGGGCCGCGCGCAGGCGGGCGATCCTGGCTTGGGCGAGGGCCGCGAAGCGGCCTTTCGGGTAAGCCTTCAGGTAGGCTTCGTAATCGCTGACGTGTTGGCTGTCCTTGATCGATTCCCAGAACGCCAGCTCGAATTGCTCGGCGCTATTCTTGGGAACGACCCCCGCAAGCTGAAGGTCGGCGCTGCGATGCTGGGCCTTTGCCACAGACGCAAAAAGCGGGCCCGCCAGTACGCAAACTATCAAAAGTGTGTGCCACATGAGCGGCTCCTTTTTCATGCTGCGTTTGAGAGGAATTACCTTGCGATCTGACTGAGAGTGTGCCAGATTTAAGAGTATCGATGCACACCTCAGTCCATCTTCGGCGGGAGGTTTCAATCATGCGCCACATCCGGGTTCTTCCTGTGCTGTTTGCGGCATGCCTGCATTGCGGCGCGGCCATTGGCCAGCCGGCCGGCGCACCCGCGGCTGCCCCCGCCAACGCCCAGGTCTACTTCATCTGGCCCCATGACGGCACGGTCATCAACGGCGGCAAGTTCTGGGTCCGGATGGGGCTGCGCAATATGGGCGTCGCGCCCAAGGGAACCAATATGCCCCACACCGGTCATCATCACCTGCTGATCGATACCGAGCTGCCGTCGATGACGGAACCGATCCCCAACGACCGCAACCACCTGCACTTCGGCGCCGGCGAAACCGAAGCCCGCGTCGAGCTGCCGCCCGGCACCCACACCCTGCAGCTGCTGCTGGGAGACAAGGACCACGTGCCGCACAAGCCGCCGATCCAGTCCAGGAAGATCACCATCACGGTGCGCTAGGCTGCGGCGCGGCCCTTGCCGGCGCGCGCTGTCGGAGACCGCAAAGAACAAGGAGAAGACCATGCGCAAACTGTTCGCCGTCGCTGCCCTGACGGGGAGCCTCGCCGCTGTTGCAACGATTGCCGGCATGGCCGTCATGCCGGTGCATGCGGCCGACGCGCCTGCCAACGCCTATTGCTATATCGGCTGGCCGCGCGACGGCGAGGTGATCGCCTCCGGCAAGCCTTTCCGGGTCTGGTTCGGCCTGCGCCATATGGGCGTGGCGCCCAAGGGCGTGAACTTCAGCAATACCGGTCACCATCATTTGCTGATCGATACCGAACTTCCGCCGGCCGGACAGGTCATTCCATCGGATCGCAACCACCTCCATTTCGGCGCCGGAGAAACGGAAACCATGATCGAGCTGCCACCCGGGAAGCACACGCTGCAGTTGCTGATGGGCGACGCGGACCACGTGCCCCATACGCCGCCCGTGAAGTCTAAAAAGATCACGATCACCGTGAGGTGAGCGGATGTCCGGGCGCGCAGGGGAGTCAACCCATGGAACCGAATGCAACATTCTCCGCCGCCGCCGGACCCGTCAGCGCCTACATCGAATGGCTGGGGACGGAATCGGGCAAGCCGGCCGTGTTTCCGCTGCATGACGAAGCGGTGATCGGCCGCGGCCCGCAGGACGCGCTGGCGAACGACAAGAATATCTGCATTCCGGAGCAAACCATCAGCCGCCGCCATGCCCGCATCCGGCGCCGCGGCGCGAATTATTTCATCGAGGACCTGCACTCGCGCAATGGCACCTTCGTGTCGGGCGAGCGCCTCCCGCCGGGCAACTGGCATGCGCTGCGCGACGGCGAAGAGCTGGCGCTGGCCTCGGCCCAGCTGGTGTTCCATTCGCTGATGCTGCCCGAACGCGGCAGCGCGCCGACCGTCATCACCCGGTCGGTCGACGCCACCCGCTTCGCGCCCG
Source organism: Massilia sp. AB1 (assembly GCF_018119385.1). Lineage (NCBI taxonomy): Bacteria > Pseudomonadati > Pseudomonadota > Betaproteobacteria > Burkholderiales > Oxalobacteraceae > Massilia > Massilia sp. AB1. Next base: position 3,340 of record NZ_JAGKSG010000035.1, read on the forward strand.
TGGTGGACACCCGCAATGCCGGGCGCAGCGAACTGGAGAACACCGTGCACCGCCTGCACGCGATGGCCCAGGTGAGCATCGCGCTCGGCGCCGTCACCGACCAGGAAACCCTGATCGACAAGATCATGAACCTGATCTTCGACCTGTTCCCGCTGGCCGAGCGCGCCTTCATCATGCTGCGTGGAACAGAGCGCGATCCGCCGCGCCCCGTTGCCGCAAGGCGCCGCGGCGGCACGGTGGAAGACCCCGCCCAGCTGCGGATCTCCCACACCATCGTCGACGAAGTCCTGGTGCGCAAGCGCGCCATCCTGTCGGTCGATACGCTGGCCGACCGCCACTTCGGTTCCCACGAGTCGATCGTGGCCCAGGCGATCCTGAGCGTCATGTGCGTCCCGCTGATCATCGGCGACGAGGTGCTGGGCCTGCTGCAGGTCGACACCTCGTCCGACCCCTACGCTTTCCAGGAGGCCGACCTCGAGATCCTGAGCGGCGTGTGCGCCGAAACGGCCGTGGCGCTGAAGAATTTCCAGTTGTATTCGGACATCAAGGGCTTGCTCGACGGCTTCGTATGCGCGTCGGTGCAGGCGATCGAGGAGCGCGATCCCGTCACCGCAGGCCACTCCTTCCGCGTGGCGGGCTACGCCGAAGCGCTGGCGCTGGCGATGGAGCATGCCGGCGACGCCAGCCTGCGCGCCGCCGCCTTCACGCCGGCCCAGCTGCGCGAGATCCGCTACGCAGCGCTGCTGCACGATTTCGGCAAGGTCGGCGTGCGCGAGCACGTGCTGCGCAAGGAAAAGAAGCTGCACCATGCCGACATGCGCCTGCTGGAGGAACGCTTCCGCTACGCGCGCGCCTGCCTCGAGCGCCATGCCTGGCGCAGCCTGGCGGAACGCCACCTGCATGGCGAGCTCAGCATGACGGAGTTCCGCCGCGAGCGCGAGCGCATCGAGGCCGAGCTGCTGGCCGAGGGCGCGCGCCTGGACGGCTTCCTGGAGCTGATCGTGCGCGCCAACGAGCCCTCGGTCTCGCACACCGAGCCGCCCGCCGAACTCGACGCGATCCGCTGCCACGCCTGCACCGGCGCCGACGATCCAGGGTTCCGGCTGCTGAACGACGAGGAATTCAGCGCCCTCAACATCGGCAAGGGCTGCCTGACGCCGGACGAACGCCGCCAGATCGAGGCCCACGTGGCCGATTCGTATTCTTTCCTGATCCTGATTCCCTGGACCCGCGAGCTGGCCGGGGTACCCGCGATCGCCCACGGCCACCACGAAAAGCTGGACGGCTCCGGCTATCCGATGGGCTTGCGGGACGGGCAGATCAGCCTGCAGACCCGCATCCTCACCATCAGCGACATCTACGACGCGCTGACCGCGCGCGACCGTCCCTACAAGCAGGCGGTGCCGCCCGAACGGGCGCTCGACCTGATCGCCGAGGAGTGCCGCGCCGGCCACCTGGACGAACGGCTGTTCAGGGTGTTCGTCGATTCGAAGGCTTGGGAAAAAGGCGGCGAGCTGCGCGCCAACACATGAGGGGGCTCCATGAGACCGACATCGAGCAGGTTCAAGAGACAGGCCCTGGCCGGCGCCATGCTGGCGCTGCTGTGCGGCTGCGCCGATGTCAGCATGAAGCCTTACCAGCGGCCCGAGACCCCGGCCAAGACGGCCTGGTCGAGCCAGCAGGGCTTGCCGGTCGCGCCCAGCGAGATGATCGCGCCGGACTGGTGGCGGCAATTCCGCGATCCCTACCTGGACCAGCTGGTCGAGCGCGCCCTGGGCGCCAACTTCGACCTCAAGATCCTGGCTGCCCGCATCCGGGTGGCGGGCGCGGAAATCGACGAGGCGCGCGCCGGAGCCTTGCCGACCCTGGATGCCGGCGCGGGCGCCAGCTTCGAGAAGAGCACCGGCCAGAAATTCACCAAGCAGTTCAATCTCGGCACCCAGGTCAACTGGGAAATCGACGTCTGGGGCAAGGTGGCCAAGGGCGTGGAAGCCCAGACCGCCGAATTCAAGGCTACCGAGGCCGACTGGCGCGCCGGTTACCTGAGCCTGGTGTCGGACGTGTCGACCACGTACTTCCAGATCATGCAGTTCGACGAGATGGTCGCCCAGCAGGACAAGACCCTGCAAAAGAACCGGGATATCCTGGCCGCCTACGAGGCAATGATGCAGCAGGGCCTGGTGCCGCAGACCCGGGTGATGCAGCAGCGCGCCGAAATCAACCGCATGAGCAAGGACTTGATCGAACTGCAGCGCTTGCGGGCGCTGGCCGCGAATGCGCTCGCGACCCTGCTCGGCACGCCGGCCGGCGACCTCCAGGTGCCGCCCGGTTCCCTCCAGCAGCGCGTGCAGCTGCCCACGGTGCCGGAAGGGCTGCCCTCCGAGCTCCTCAAGCGCAGGCCGGACGTGGTCGCCGCGGAGTACCGGGTGCTGGTGGCCTACGACCTGGTGGGGCAGTCCAAGCTGGCCCAGCTGCCGTCGATCAGCCTGACGGGACGCGGCGGGACCTCCAGCTTCGCGCTCGGCTCCCTGCTCAAGTCTTTCACCTTCGGCCTGCTCCCGAGTATCAACTTCCCGATCTTCGACCCGAGCGTGAAGGCGCGCATCAAGACCAGCGAAGCGCGCACCGAGGTGGCCGAGCAGCAGTACCGGCGCGTGGTGATGGGCGCGTTCGAGGAAGTCGAGAACGCGCTGGTCAACCTGGACGCCCACCGCCGCCAGCGGGTCGAGCTGCAGGCGCAGTCCGAGCAGCTGGCCACGGTCGCCACCCAGGTGGAGGCCCAGCTCAAGGAGGGCATGGTGTCGCAGCTGGAAGTGTTCGAGGCCCAGCGCAGCCTGCTGTCCGCGCAGCTGGCGCTGCTGGCCAACCACCAGCAGATCCTGTCCGACACCGTGATCTTGTACAAGGCCCTGGGCGGGGGCTGGCCGGCCGTGGAGGTGCGCAATGCCGCGCGCAATTGAGGGCGGAGCCCTGGGGAGCGCCGTATCATGGCTGCCGAAATGATGGCGGCGCCTCCGCGCACCGGGCCGGACAGCGCGGCCGGCACGGCGTCGATGATCGTGCTCGAGCCGGTCTCGCATCCCGAACTGGAACCGATCCGCATCCCCGACAGCCTGTTCGCCATCGGCCGCACCGAAGCGCCTTTCGACAACTATCCCGCCGGGCTCGCCGGCGACCTGTCGCGCCGCCATGCGCGCATCTTCTGCGAGCACGGCGCCGTGTACCTGGCGGACCTGGGCAGCAAGAACGGCACGACGGTCAACGGCGTCGCCGTCAAGCAGGCGATCGCGCCCCTGCACAACGGCGACCTGGTGGGCTTCGGCAAGACGCTCAGCTACCGGGTGCGCCTGGAACAGGCCGCGCGGCCGGCCGGGCTGTCGCGCCCGTCCAGCCTGACGCTGTGGCCGGAGAACGCCGGCGCGGACGTCCAGCCGATCGTCGTCACCGAGTTTCCCTTCCTGATCAGCAAGGCCGACGACAGCTTCGCGCGCTACCGCGACAGCAGCCCGGCCCAGCTCAACTACCTGTCGCGGCGCCATGCGCACGTGTTCCTCAAGGGCGGGGAGCTCTACCTCGAAGACCTGGGCAGCACCAATGGCAGCTTCGTCAACGGCGTGCGGCTGCAGGAGCATGCGGTCGCGCTGCATGACGGCGACGTGCTGGCCTTCGGCGGCCGGCATTTCGTCTACCGGGTGGAGGTGCAAAGGGCCGAGCCCGATCCCACCCTGACCCGCGTTGGCGCGCTGGCCGGAACGCCTGCTGCCGCGGGCGATGCCGACAAGACCACCTTCGTCGCGGCCGCCGATTCCTTCCTGGAGATCTTCTGCGTCGATGCTGGGCCTGGACAGGACGACACACCGCAGGCGTCCGCGCCGCCGGCGCAGGTGGAGGACGAGCCGGGGCCGGGCAGCAAGTTCGCGCTCATGGTGACGGGTCTGTACAAGGCCTTCGGCGGCAAGCGCAAGCTCGACCTGTACCGGGTACGGACCTGGAGCCTGGCTGCGGCCGCGATGATCATGGTGCTGGGCTGGGCGCTGTTCGCGCTCAAGGGGCCGGAGGGCGAGGTCGAGGGCTTGCTGGCCGACGGCGCCTATGCGCAGGCGGCGGCGGTCGCCAGCCAGGCCCTGGCCCGCGACCGCGGCAACGCCCGGCTCGCGGCCCTCGGCACGGAAGCCGTGCTCAAGGCGGGACTGCCGGACTGGATGGCGTCGCTGCGCGCGGGACAGTACCGGCGCGCGGCCGGCCAGGTCGACGCGATGCGGCGCCAGGCCCGCGATAATCCCGAGCTCGCAAGCTTGCTGGCCGAGCTGGACTGGATCGTGCAGCTGAAGTCCTTCGTTGCCGCCAGGGGCGGCGCCCAGGCGCCGGTGCGCGATGCGGGCGACCGCGCCGGGGTCGAGCGGGTGCTCAAGCAATGGGAAGAGCAGAACGAGGCCCACCAGCGGGCCTTCGCGACCATTTCCGCCCACGTGCCCGCCTACCGCGACGCCTACGCCGATGCGCTCAGCGAGCTGCGCAGGCTGGCCCTGGTGAGAGGCCAGTCATGAAAGCGCAAACCCTGACCCCGCTGACCGAGGCGCTCGAGGACCACAGCGCCGAGGGGATCTCCATCCTGACCGCCGATCCCTGGCGCTACAGCCAGGCCCTGGTCTACACCTTGGTCGGGCTGGTGCTGGCGGCGCTGCTGTGGTCCTTCTTCGGCCATGCCGACGTCCTGGTGACGGCGAACGGGACGCTGGTGCCGGCTTCGGAGGTGCGGCGCCTGTATGCGCCCATCGACGGCGAGCTGAGCAACATCTACATCGCCGAGGGCCAGCCGGTGAACAAGGGCGACGTGGTGGCGCGCATCTATGCCCGCGGCGCGATCGAGGCGGCCAGAAATGCGCTCGAGGCGCGCCTGAAGCTCGAGGATGCGGAACGCGAATGGCAGGAGTTCCCCGAGAAGAAGGCGCTGATGGAAAGGCGCGCCGCAGCGCTCAAGGAGGCGGTCGGGGTCGAAGCGCGCCAGCTCGAGCGCCGCACTGGCGAGGGCAGCAGCAGCCTGTCGCAAAGCCAGCAGGCGCAGCTGCAGGAAGCCCGCACCAACTTCGAGGACGCCCGCCGCGCCCGCGACGCGGCAAAGGACGAGGCCGACAAGTACGCGCGCCTGTTCGCCTTGCCCGGCGGGGGCGGCGTGTCGCAACTGCAGGTCGAAAGCAAGAAGAACGCGCAGCTGGCGGCCGAGAACGCCATGCGCGTGGCCCAGGCGCGCATCGCGGAGCTCAGCGCACGCCAGCGCCTGGAATCGAGCCAGGCCAGGTCGGAACTCGAGACCGGCGAGCAGGAGCTGACCCGGCTGCGCCTGCAGTCCGAGGCGGCCGACCGGGAAGTCGCCAACGCCGAGGACAAGCTGCGCCTGCAGGTCCAGACGGCGCGCCTGGTGGCCGAGGCCGCGGCGCGCATCAAGTTCGAGAACATCGACAAGGAAAACTTCCTGCGCATCGTCGCACCGGTCGACGGCGTGATCACCGAAGTGACCTCGACCCAGCCCGGCGACAAGATCCAGGCCAACGCGCCGCTGGGCGGCATCGCGCCCAAGGATGCGAAGCCGGTGCTCAAGATCGAGATCGCCGAGCACGACCGGGCTTTCGTGCGCGAAGGCCAGGCGGTGCAGCTGAAGTTCAATGCCTTTCCCTACCAGCGCTATGGCCTGGTCCAGGGCACGCTGCAGTCCATCTCGCCGGCGACGCGGCCTTCGCCGCAGAGCAAGCAGCCGGTGTACGAAGGGCGCGTGACCCTGTCCCAGGACCACTACAAGGTCGGCGAGACCAGCTATCCGCTGCGCTACGGGATGACGGCGGTGGCGGAGATCGTGGTGCGCGAGCGCAGGCTGATCGACCTGGCGCTCGATCCGTTCAGGAATGTCGGGGGTTGAAGGGCCGGTCGCGGCTGGATCAGATGCCACCGGCTAGCTGTATTGTCCGGTAGGCAACGAAAACACGGTGGGAGGCCAAGCGGTCGAGGTAAACTATTGCGTTTGACGGTGCGTGAATGCACTGTTCCCGTGGGCTTTTTTCTGCAAGCTAGCAGTTAGAAAAAAAGCGAAAACGGAGGTGAACGCGATGTCGACCGCATCCGCCACGGTGGAACAGGGCATACGGCTAGCTGGCGTGGGGCGGTTCCAGTACCGCCTCTTCATGATCTTCGGCCTGGTCTGGATGGCCGACGCCATGCAGGTGCTGTCGATCGGCTTCAGCGCGCCCTCGATCGCCCAGACCTTCGGGATCGCGGTGCCGCAGGCGCTGCAGACCGGCACCTGGTTTTTCGTCGGGATGCTGGCCGGCGCCTTCGGCTTCGGCCGCCTGGCCGACCGCATCGGGCGCCGGCCGGTGCTGATGGCCGCGGTAGTGGTCGATGCCTGCTTCGGCGTCGCCTCGGCCTTCGCGCCGGACTTCGGCTGGCTGCTGGTGCTGCGCTTCCTGACCGGCGTCGGGGTGGGCGGCACGCTCCCGGTCGACTACACGATGATGGCGGAATTCCTTCCCAGCGACCGGCGCGGGCGCTGGCTGGTGCTGCTTGAATCCTTCTGGGCCGTCGGCACGGTGGCGCTGGCGGTGCTGGCCCTGTTCGCGGTGCGTTGGGGGCCGGATGCCTGGCGCGTGATCTTCTTCGTCACCGGCCTGCCGGCCCTGATCGGCGTGGTGCTGCGCCTCTACGTGCCCGAGTCGCCGATGTACCTGCACCGCAGGGGCCAGGCCGAGCAGGCGCGCGCGGTGCTGGAGCGGGTAGCGAACGCCAACGGACGCGAGGTGGCGATTCCCCCGCTGGATGCGGCGGTGGCGCCCAAGCAGCCGCTGTCCGCGCTGTTTTCGAACCAGCTGAGAAGGCGCAGCCTGTCGCTGTTCGTGGCCTGGGCCTTGACATCGATCGCCTATTACGGCGTGTTCGTCTACCTGCCGGTCAAGCTGAGTGCCGAGGGCTTCGGCTTCATGCGCGGCCAGGAATTCCTGATCCTGCTGGCGCTGGTGCAACTGCCCGGCTTTGCCCTGTCGGCCTATGGCGTGGAGCGCTGGGGGAGGAAGCCGACCCTGGTCGGCTTCCTGCTGCTGAGCGCAGCGGGCTGCATGTTCTACAGCCTGGGCGGCACCACTGCGGTGGTGGTCGGCGCGACCCTGTTGATGAGCTTTGCGCTGCTGGGGACCTGGGGCGCCTTGTATGCCTTCACGCCCGAGGTGTATCCGACCGACCTGCGCGCCAGCGGCATGGGCATGGCGGGCGCCGTGGCCCGCTTCGGCGGCCTGTTCGCGCCGGCCATCGTGGCGCCGGTGATGGCGACCCATTTCACCCTCGCGCTGGCCATGCTGGCCGGCTTCCTGGCGCTGGGCGCGCTGGCGATCCTGAATGTCGACGTGGAGTCGCGCCAGCGCGCCCTGGAGTAAGCGTCAGCCGGCCAGGCCCAGGTCCGTGCTCGCCTGTTCGCGCAGCAGGTACTTCTGGATCTTGCCGGTCACCGTCATCGGGAAGCCCTCGACGAAGCGGATATAGCGCGGGATCTTGTAGTGGGCGATCTGCCCCTGGCAGAACTGGCGGATCTCCTCGGCGTCCGCCTGCATGCCGGGACGCAGGACAATGCAGGCGCACAACTCCTCGCCGTACTTCGGGTCGGGCACGCCCACGCACTGCACGTCCAGCACCTTGGGGTGGCGGTACAAAAATTCCTCGACCTCGCGCGGATAGATGTTCTCGCCGCCGCGGATCACCATGTCCTTGGCGCGCCCGACGATGGCCGCGAAGCCCTGTTCGTCGATCACGGCCAGGTCGCCGGTGTGCAGCCATCCGGCGGCGTCGATGGTCTCGCGGGTCTTTTCCTCGTCGTCCCAGTAGCCGAGCATGACGGAATAGCCGCGGGTCAGCAGTTCGCCCTTGACGCCGCGCGGGACGATCCTGCCGTCGGCGTCCACGATCTTGACTTCCAGATGCGGATGCACGCGGCCGATGGTGGACACGCGCAGCGGCGCCGGGTCGTCCACCGAGCTCTGGAAGCTCACCGGCGAGGTTTCGGTCATGCCGTAGGCGATGGTGATCTCGCCCATGTGCATCTTGCCGATCACCCGGCTCATCACCTCGGCCGGGCAGGGCGAGCCGGCCATGATGCCGGTGCGCAAGGTCGACAGGTCGTAGCGGGCGAAATCCGGATGGTCGAGCAGGGCGATGAACATGGTCGGCACGCCGTGCAGGCCGGTGCAGCGTTCGGCCTGCACGGTCGCCAGCACCGCGCCAGGTTCGAAGCTCTCGCCGGGGAAGACCATGGCGGCGCCGTGGGTCACGCAGGCCAGGTTGCCGAGCACCATGCCGAAGCAATGGTAGAGCGGGACCGGGATGCACAGCCGGTCCTGACTGCCGAGCTTCATCGCCTCGCCCACGAAGAAGCCGTTGTTCAGGATGTTGTGGTGGGTCAGGGTGGCGCCCTTGGGCGCGCCGGTGGTGCCCGAGGTGAACTGGATGTTGACGGGCTCGTCGAACTGCAGCCCCGTCTCGATCGCGGCCAGGTGCGCGCGCTGCCCGGCGCTCGGGGGCGCGAGCAGGGTGTCGAAGCCGCGCATGCCCGGGGTCTGGCCGCTGCCCAGGCGGATCACATGGCGCAGCTGGGGCAGGCGGACGGCATGCAGCCGGCCCGGCGCGCTGGCGCGGATCTCGGGCACGACGTCCTGCAGTATCGCGAGATAGTCGCTGGTCTTGAAGGCCGGCGCCAGGATCAGGCAGGCGCACTGGACCTTGCCCAGGACGTATTCGAGTTCGGCGCGGCGGTAGGCGGGGTTGATGTTCACCAGGACCAGGCCGGCGCGCGCGGTGGCAAACTGGACCAGCACCCATTCGGCGCAGTTGGGCGACCAGATGCCGACCCGGTCGCCGGGCTGCAGCCCCAGGGCCAGCAGTCCGGCCGCCAGCGCCGTCACCCGCTCGTCGAACTGGGCATAGGTCCAGCGCACGTCCTGGTGCGGCACCACCAGCGCTTCGTTGTCGGGGTAGCGCGCGGCGATGCGCGCCAGGAAGGGACCGATGGTCTCCCCGATGAGGGGAACATCGTGCGCTCCGTGGACATAGCTCAGGCTTGGGTGCATAGTGTCTCCATGTAATCGCTTGCCGCCAGCATAGCAAAACCATGGCGCAGGCAATCGACGTACACCCCGGACAGTCAGCATCGATGCGTTCAACCAGAGGAGGCCAGCATGGACACCACCAGCCCCGGCGCTGCGGCGAGAACCACCGTGACCACATCTTACGCGACCGACGACTACGGCAAGCTCCTGCTGCGCGCCGTACTCGCGATCCTGATCCTGTTCCACGGCCTGTCGAAACTGAGCGGCGGCGTCGGCCCCATCAGCGGCATGCTGCAGCAGGCCGGCTTGCCGGCCGTGTTCGCCTATGGCGTGTACGTGGGCGAAGTGATCGCGCCGCTGATGATCCTGGTCGGCATCTTCACGCGCCTCGCCGCGCTGGTCGTGGCCGTCAACATGGTGGTCGCGCTCCTGCTGGTGCATACCAAGGAGTTCTTTACCCTGTCGAACACCGGCGGCTGGGCGCTCGAGCTGCAAGGCATGTACCTGGGTGTCGCGCTGGCGGTGGCGCTCCTGGGCGCCGGCCGCTACAGCATCGGGGGGCGAGAAGGGCGCTTCAACTAGGCGCGTGGAAAGGCGATGCTTATATAATCGGCATCATCGGCCGAAGCGCGACCGTTCGGCCACGCCAACTATTCTGAAACGAGCCGATGCCTACGCCAGCCGCCGACGATCCGCATGACGCCCACCGGTCGATCAAGACCGTGCTGGACACGCTTGGCCTCGATGATGACGTCGAAGGCCGCGTCTTTTCCTTCCTGCAGCATCGCATCCGCGACGTCATCTTCATGCTCGAGGTGTGTGCGCCGGAACAATACCGTTTCATCTACGTCAACGCCGCATTCCAGGCGACTACCGGTATCCCGCCCGAGGCCGTGGTGGGCAAACTGGTCGACGAGGTGATCCCGCCCGAATCGATCGAGCTGGTCCGTTCCAAATACCGGCGCGCCGTCGAGACCGGCGAGAGCGTGCACTGGGACGAGGTATCGAACTACCCCACCGGCACCAAGGTCGGGGAAGTGACGGTCACGCCGGTGCCGGCCGCCGCCGACGGCGGCATCGCGACCCTTATCGGCACCGTGCACGACATCACCGAGCGCTACCAGGCCCAGCAGCATCTGGCCGAACTCGAAGAGCGCTCCCGCCTTGCGCTGGAGGCCTCGGGTTCCGGTTCCTTCGACTGGCATGCGCACACCCGGCAAGTGTATTTGTCCGACAAATGCCGCCAGATACTCGGCCTGGTGGCCGAGCGCATCGACCTCAAGACGGTTACGCTGGAGCGCCTGGCGCATCCGGAAGACCGGCCCGCTGCGGCGGCAATGCTGGCCCAGGTGCGGTCGGGAATGCTGCCGACCTTCGCGCTCGAACTGCGCATCCGCCACCTCTACGGGCACTGGGTCTGGGTGCGCTGCCGGGGGCGGGCGCTGCTGGATGGCGAGGGCCGGGTCACGCGGGTGTTCGGCGCCATCTCGGACATCACGCCGAACAAGGAAGCCGAGGAGGCGATGGAGCGCGCGTCGCTGGTATTCGCGCACAGCAGCGACGCGATCGCGATTTCCGACGCCCTGGGGCGCATCGTCATGATCAACCCGGGTTTCACGCGCATGCGCGGCTACCGGGAGGCCGAGATCATCGGCCGCACCGCCGACTTCTACAGCACCGGGATGGAGCGCGAATTCCACGACGAGAGCCTGTGCACCGAAGTCGCCGCGAGCGGCCACTGGAAAGGCGAGTTGTGGAGCCGGCACCGGGACGGGCACCTGATCGCGGAGCAGCGTTCGGTCACCGCCGTCCGGAACCCCAGCGGAGCGGTCAGCCACTACATCGAGATCGCCAGCGACATCACGCGCGCCAAGAAGGACGAGGAACTGCTGTGGCGCCAGGCCAACTACGACAGCCTGACCGGCCTGCCGAACCGCCACCTGTTCATGGACCGCCTGCGCCATGCGATCCGGCACACGCACCGCGGCGAGCATCCGGCCTTCTCGCTGCTGTACATCGACCTGGACCAGTTCAAGGAGGTCAACGACACGCTCGGGCACCCGGTCGGGGACCAGCTGCTGAAGGAAGCGGCGCGGCGCCTGCTGCACTGCACTCGCGACACCGACACCGTGGCGCGCCTGGGCGGCGACGAGTTCACCGTGCTGCTGGTGGACATGCATAACCTCGACAAAGAAGACCCGCACGTGATCGAGCGGGTGGCGCACGATATCGTCGAGGCGATGTCAACCCCTTTCCACGTCGACGGTGAGACCTTGCACCTGTCGGCCAGCATCGGCATCACCCACTTCCCGGACGACGCCGGCGACGCCGACAGCCTGCTGAAGCACGCCGACCAGGCGATGTACGCGGCCAAGCACCTCGGCCGCAACCGCTTCGCCTACTTCTCGCCGGCGATGCAGGAACGGGCGCAGGACCGGCGCAAGATGAGCGACGAACTGCGCCAGGCGATCGAGCGCGGCGAGCTGCAGGTGCACTACCAGCCGATCGTCGAACTGGGCAGCGGCAGGATCGTCAAGGCCGAAGCCCTGCTGCGCTGGCGTCACCCCGAGCGCGGCTGGATCAGCCCCGTCGAATTCATTCCGCTGGCCGAGGAGACCGGCCTGATCTTCGATATCGGCGAGTGGGTGTTCCGGACCGCGGTCAGCGACACCGTGCGCTGGGTGCTGGAGCAGGGGCAGCCGATCCAGGTCAGCGTGAATGTCTCGCCGCTCCAGATCACGAAGGGCGGCATGAGCTTCGCGCGCTGCATGGCCTTCCTCGAGGCCCAGGGCTTGCCGCGCCACTCGATCGTGGTCGAGGTCACCGAGGGATCGCTGCTGCAGCACGACCGGACCGTCGAGGAGAGGCTGCGCGAAGTCGAGGAGCACGGCATGGCGCTGGCCCTGGACGACTTCGGGACAGGATATTCCTCGCTGTCCTATCTCCAGCAATACCAGTTCGAGTTTCTCAAGATTGATCGCGCCTTCGTGGGCAACATGCGCACGGGGAGCCGGCAGCTGGCGCTGTGCAAGACCATCATCGCGATGGCGCATACCCTGGGCATGCGCGTCATTTCGGAGGGGATCGGCGACGAACACGAGGCCGAGCTGCTGCGCGAGGCCGGATGCGACTTCGGGCAGGGTTTCTTCTTCCATTATCCGATGCCGGCCGAACGCTTCGAACATCTGCTGCGGGCGCGTGACGGCTCTTCCGGCGCGCGGGCGGTGTGAGCCGCCAAATCCGAGGACCTGTTGGTCTATATGCACGCCCGTGCACAACTTTCGTTGCAATAAGGTAAAATATATTTCAAGCAACTAAATACCTTATCGCTACGCGTTTCGCTCGCGCCTCTCCTTGGACAACTTACGCACCTTCGCAAGCCTGCGCGGCCGTCTCACATTCATCCTGATCATGCTGGTCCTCTCGGCCTGTGCGCTGGTGGCCGGTATCGCCTTGTCCGTGGTGGAGCAGGAAGGACGCGACAGCATCGGCTCCCAGCAGTTTTCCCTCCTGTCGGCCGCCGCGGAGCACTTGGCGGCGGACATCGACAACAAGCGAATGCTGCTGCGTACCCTCGCCGAGGGCGTTGTTGGCGGCGGCGTGCCCGCCAGGGAAGAGGTGCAGGGCTTGCTCGAAAGGCATGCCGCCTTGCGCTCGCAGTTCGACAGCGTCGTCGTACTCGATCATGGCGGGCGCATCGTGGCGGGCGTCCTGCGCAAGGGCAGACCGGCGCTGGGGGAGCAGCGCTACGACGACCGCCGCTACTTCAGGGCGACGCTGGCGCAGCGCAGAGGCGTCATTTCGGAGCCGGTCATCAGCAAGGTGACGGGCAAGCCGCTCGTAGTGATCACCGAGCCGGTTCTCGACGCGCAAGGCCGGGTCGTCTACATCCTCGGCGGCAGCATCCGTCTCGATCACTCCAGTTTCTTCGCCAAGATCCGGAACCTGAATCCCGGAGAGCGCGGCTACCTGTTCGCGCTGACGGCGGACGGCATGATCCTGCACCACCCGAACACGGCGCGCCTGCTGCGCAACGTGCGGACCGAAGCCGGCACGCCGGTTCCCGCGACGCTCAAGGCGCTGGGCGGCTGGGAAGGCTGGGCCCAGGCCACGGCGAAGAACGGGACTCCCGCCATCCTGACCTACAAGCGCATGCGGGGGACCGGCTGGATCATCGGCTCGGTCTACCCGACGGAAGAAGCCTTCCACGGTATCCACATCGCCCGCGAAACGGCCTGGGTCGACACCGCCGTGGTGGCGCTGCTGGCCGGCCTGGCGGGCTGGTATCTGCTGCGCATGGTGCTCAGTCCGTTGCACCAGCTGCGCCAGGCGGTGGCCGAGGTGGAACTGGGCCAGCGGGGCATCGATGCCTTCGATTTCAAGCGCGACGACGAGATCGGCGCCCTGGCGCGCGCTTTCCACTCGCTCTCGCTCAAGCGCCGCGCGGCGGAGGTCGAACTGGCGCGGATGGCCATGACCGACGCGCTCACCGGCTTGCGCAACCGGCGCAGCCTGGACGAGGCGCTGGGCGCAGCCTACGAGCGGGTCAAGCGTACGCGCAGCACCTTGGCCGTGGCCTTCCTCGACATCGACCATTTCAAGCGCATCAACGACACCTGGGGCCATGAAACCGGGGACCTGGTGCTGCAGGAGTTCGCCCGCCGCCTGACCAGGGCGGTGCGCGTGACCGACGCCGTGTTCCGCCTGGCGGGGGACGAGTTCGTCATCATCTTCGAGTTCGCGGACCCGGCGCAGGGCCTGGACGTGGCGGCGGCCAAGGTGGTGCAGGCGATGCACGCGCCCTTCGTCATCGGCGGGCGCGAACTGTCGGTGACGACCTCGATGGGCGTGGCCGCCGCTCACTGGAACGAGACCGACCCGAAGCGCATCATGGCCGCCGCCGACGAGGCCTTGTACGAGGCCAAGGGCGCGGGACGCGACCGCTATCAGTTGCGCTACCCGCCGGCGAGATCGCTGGCGCCGGGGATCGAGGCCGGCTAGCGCTCCTGGTTGCCGGCGCCGTCGTTCTCGTCCACCTCCGGGGTGCGCGCGGTCGGCAGGTGCCAGCCGTAGCGGATGGCGGCCAGGCGCAGCCCGAAGCACAGCGCGGCGCCTGCAAGCGCGGTGGGAGTGGTGGGCAGCTGCAGCGCGTCGCCGATGACCACCACCGAGGCGCCGGCCAGGGCGGCGACCGCGTAGATGTCGGAGCGGAACACCGCCGGCACGTTCGACAGCAGCACATCGCGGGCGACGCCGCCGCCGATGCCGGTCAACATCCCGAGCAGCGCGGCCATGATGGGCTCGAGGCCGAACACCAGCGCCTTCTGGGCGCCGGCCACGCAGAACAGGGCCAGCCCGGCGGCGTCGAACCACAGGACCGCATTGTGCATGCGCTGGATGACCGGGTACCAGAAGAAGATCGCCACCCCGGCCAGCATCGACACCGCGAGGTAGCGCCAGTCGCTGATCGCGGCGGGCGGCGTGGCGCCGATCAGGACGTCGCGAACGATGCCGCCCGAGTTGGCGGCGACGAAGGACAGCACCAGCACGCCGAAGATGTCGAGCCGGCGGCGCGCGCCGGCGGTGGCGCCGCTGAGGGCGAACACGAAGGTGCCAATGAGGTCGAGGGTGAGCACGAGGGTCTTCATTGCCGCCCCCATGTCGAGAGAAAGTACTGCGAACACGTCTGCCTGCCTTTGGATGTGAAGGGAAGACCGGCGGCAAGCGCGCGCCGCCGCCAGGTCAATCCGACATGGTAACGCGGCGGCCGGGGAAACGTGCAAGTCGAAGCGTGCAGGGAGGATCAGGCGGCCACTTCGCGCTTGTTGGCCTCGCGGATCGTCCAGTAGAAGATCTTGCGTCCTTCCACCTCGGCCGTCCTTTCGGGCGGCCATTCCGGCCCCATGTCGAAGGCGTGCGACACCACGCGGGTGCCGACCTTGAGCTGCTTCCAAAGTTGCGGACGCAGCTTGGCGTTCACCGTCGGCAGCAGGTAGAGGGTGACCACGGTCGCTTCCGAGAAATCGGTCTCGAACAGGTCGCCGACCCGGAAATTCGCCCTGTCCGCGACACCGGCCCGTTTCGCGTTCTCCTTCGCCTCGGCGATCCGGGCCGGGTCCAGGTCGATGCCGGTCCCGCGCGCCCCGCGTTCCTTGGCCGCGGTGACCACGATGCGGCCGTCGCCGCAGCCGAGGTCGTACAGGACGTCCTTCTTGCCCACCTGGGCCAGGTCCAGCATCTTGTCGACCACGCTTTGCGGCGTGGGGACGTAGGGAACATCGAGATGCCGCGCGGGTGCGGCGGTGGTCTGGGCAAAGGCCCTTCCGGCCGGCAGCAGCAGGCTGGCCGCGTAGAGGAGCAGGGTACGGCGTCGTGCTTGCGGGTTCATGGGAACATCTCCTGGTGACGGTTAGGACAACGGGGGAGTGTGGTTCTCGCTGCGCCGGTGCAGCACCAGCAGCAGGACCAGGCCGAAGGCGAGCACCGCGACGCCGATCCAGGCCGCGTTCAGCCCGCCCAGCGTCTGGCTGCTCACGTACGAGAGGCTGGACCACAGCATGTAGGCGCAGGTGGCGCAGAACAGCAGCGGCACCAAGGGGTAGAGCGGCACCCGGTAAGGCCTGGCGGTGCGCGGCTCGCGCCGGCGCAGTACGAACAGGGACAGGCCGGTCAGCAGGAAGAACAGCCAGAACACCGGGGCCGTGAATTCGACCATCGCCTTGAAGCCGCTGCCCAGGGCCGCGCCGACGCCGACCAGGACCAGCGCCGCCGCGCACTGCAGGGCCATCGCCACGTGCGGGGTGCCGCGGTCGCCGTCCCAGCAACCCAGCCGGCCCAGGGTCCGCCAGTCGCAGCCCATGGCGTAGCCGGTGCGCGCGCCGACGATCATGGTGGCGTTGATCGAGGTGAGGGCGGACACGGCGACCAGCAGCGAGATCAGCTTTTCGCCCGCCGGCCCGAAGGCGCGCAGCATCACGTCCGCGGCCACCGCGTCGGACGCGGCCATGCCTTCCATGCCGAGCACCGCCCAGTAGGCCCAGCTGACCAGGAGGTAGAGGCTGGTGATGACGATGATGGACAGGACCAGCGCCTTGACCATCCGGCCCGGACCGCCGCGGATCTCGGCGCTGATGTAGGCGGCCTCGTTCCAGCCGCCGTAGGTCAGCAGGACGAAAACCATGGCCAGTCCGATGGACGGCGCCTGGGCAGTGGCGGATGCGCTCTGCACGGGCGGCGCGGGATCGGCCAGGAAGGCCGCGGCGGCGGCGATCAGGAGCAGGCCGCCGATCTCGGCCAGGGTCAGCAGGCTCTGGGCGCCCGCCCCGCTGCGGATCCCGCGCAGGTTGAGCGCCGACAGCACGACAATGACCGCGCAGGCGTAGGCGGTGGCGCCCCAGCCTGCCGGGAGGAAGCTCAGCGGCACGGCTTGCTGCATGTAATCGCCGAACACGAAGCCGAGCAGCGCGATCGAGCCGGTCGTGATCACGGCGAAGCGCGCCCAGCCGAACAGGAAGGCCAGGGAGCGGCCGAAAGCCCGCCGCAGGAAGTGGTAGTCGCCGCCGGCGTGCGGATAGGCGGTGGCCAGTTCGGCATAGCAGAGCGCCCCGACCAGGGAGACCAGGCCGCCCAGGACCCAGAGCACGAGCATCGTCCCGGGACTGCCGCTGAGGCTGGCGACGATGGAAGGCGACTTGAAGATGCCGGCGCCGATGACGACCCCGACGATCACGGCCATGGCTTCACGCAGGCCGATCATCGGCCGCGGATGGGCTCCGTGAGGACCGGGCGCAGGGCGTTCCGCTTCCAGGGCATCCATGGTGGGCGCTAGGTGGTTCGCCGGCGCCAGGCACGCGACGCCGCGCAGTTGATCAGTAGGAAGACAGTCTTCGACCCCGCTTCCCGTCTCAGTGCGATTCGGATCTTAGCGGGCGCTGCCCGCGGGTGGCGCGCGGTTGCTGCAATGCAGCGAAACCCGTCGAGCCAGGCCGCAGCGGCCGTCCCACGCCGATCGCATGGCTCGCGGTGATCCCTGCAAAGAATATTTGCATCCAAAGCTCCCTGTGCAAAGATTCTTTGCCGCCGCCGCCGGATCGGTACCGAACGTTCAGGCCTCGCGGATCGTCCCGAGCCACTGGAACAGCGCCGGCCAGATCCGCGCGTGCGCACTGGCGCCCACCAGCACCCCCACATGCTGGAGATTGACCCCCACGTCCCCCTCGTAGCGCAGCAGCAGCTTGCCTTCGCTCGCGGCGGCCTCCATGAAGGGCGCCATGGCCTGCAGGGGAATCAGCTTGCTGCGGGGATCGACCACGCAGGCCAGCGGCGCACGCAGGTCGGCGGGGCCGATGCGCCGCCCGCCGACGTCGAGCTTGCCCTGCATGAAGGCGTCGTGGCGGTAGATGTCCTCGACGATTTCCGTGAACAGCCGCCCCGGCAGGGGAAACTCGTCGTGGGTCCAGCGCTCGACCCGCATATGGTTGGCCAGCGCCGCCGGATTGGCCATCGACAGCCAGCGGTCCATGATGCGCTCGACCTGGAAAGCCTGGGGCTCGGCCATGGCGCTCATCATGTTCAGGAACACACCGGGCACCTGGCGGAAGGTGTCGGCGATCTGGCGCGCGTGCGGGGTGGCCTTGACCAGGGGGGTGAAGCAGCAGGATTTCGCTTCGATATGCAGCGGCGACTCCAGCAGGATGGTCGCGCTCACGTGCTCGGGATGCAGGCAGCTGTACATCGCGGCCAGGATGCCGCCCAGCGAATGGCCGACGACCGCCAGGCGCTGCTCCCCGCTGTCGGCGGCGGCCACCTTGCGGCACACGTCCAGCATGTGGTCGCCATAATCGTCCAGGCCGAAATGATCGTTTTCTTCCGGCACCGGCAGCCACTGGGCCAGGTAGACGCGGTAGCCATGCTCCAGCCAGCGCCGCACCACGCTGACCTGGGGCGCCAGGTCCCAGATGTAGGAGCGCTTGATCGGCGCCGGGACCAGCAGCACCGCCGGGCCTTCGCCGGCGTCGCCGTAGCGCCGCACGTTCAGCCCGGTTTCGGTATGGAGGACAACGGAAGGGGTTTCCACAGGGCCGTAGCCGGCGCGTTCCAGCATCTTGCCGCGCGCCTGGCGGCTGCGGTCCATGTGCTTCAGGGCTTGCGCCCCGAAGGTATTCAGGGTGTTCCAGTTGCCTGCAGTCCACTCGTTCGTCGTCATGAGGAGCCTCGTCTGGTTCTGAGCCATAAGACTCTACGCCAAGTCGCCGCAGCTTCCAACCGTGTTCCAATCGAACGCGGCGGAGGCTTGCGCTGCGCCAAAGCGCCGCAGGCCGCGGCTGATGCGCGTAGCATGAAGGTCCAGACTATCGGAGTCCGGCAGCCATGCTTTACCGCATCCTGGCCGACGCAGTCCTGCTGCTGCACCTCGGCTTCATCCTCTTCGTCGTGTTCGGAGCCTTGCTGGTCGCGCGCCACCGTGGATGGATGCCTGCCCACCTGCTGGCGGCCGTGTGGGGATTCGGCATCGAGGCGAGCGGGGCCATCTGCCCGCTCACCTACGTGGAAAATGCGCTGCGGCATTCCGCCGGCGAATCCGGCTATAGCGGCGGATTCATCGAGCATTACCTCTTGCCGCTGATCTATCCGGTCGGACTGGGCCGCCCTACGCAGGCGGTGCTGGCGGCGGCCGTGCTCCTGATTAATATTGCTCTCTACGCGTGGATCGCCCGGCGCCGCCGGGCGACCTAGCGATTACTCCCGCAGGGCCAGCGCCGGCCGGATGCGCATCGCCGCCAGCGCGTGGCGCGCCGTCGAGCCGAGCGCCACCAGGCAGGCGACCAGCAAGGCCGTGGCAATGGTCCACACCCCGATCGGCGCACGCTCCGTGAACCCGGCGAGGTAGCGCTCGATCGCCAGCCAGGCCGCCGGCAGGCCGATCAGCGCGCCCACCGCCAGCAGGGCGGCGAATTCCTTCCCGACCAGGCGGCCGACGGCCCCGTTGCCTGCGCCGTAGAGCTTGCGCAGCACGATCTCGCGCGCCTTGCGCTGCACGCTGTAGGCGGCCAGCACGTAGATGCCGAACGCGGCGATGGCGGTCGCGATCACGCTCGACGCGCCCAGCAGCTTGGCCAGGCGCAGGTCGTCCGCATAGTTCAGGGCGAACATGCCGGCGGCGCGCTGGATGTCGAGCACGTCGTTGGGGAAGTAGCGCGGCCACAGTTCCTCGATGGCGCGCTTGACTGCTTCCTGGCTGCCGCTGGTGCGCACGGTGAACACCGGCGTGCGGCTCTCCAGGAAGTAGACCGTGGGCTGCATCGCTTCGCGCGCGGAACGGTGCCGGATGTCGGGCGCGACCCCGATCACCTGCATCGCCGTGCCGGAGCCGTCCGGATTGCGCACGTACTTGCCGACCGCATCCTGGGAGCTGGCGAAGCCGAAGCGGCGCGCGCCGGCCTCGTTGACCACGATCTTGTCCTCGTCCTCGACCTTGTCGCGGGTCGGGTCGTACAGCCGCCCGGCGACCTGCTTGAGCCCATAGACGCCGAAGAATTCCGGGCTCACGTACAGGGTGCTGATCTCGACCGCCTCGCCGCCGTCCCGGCGCAGCGCCGTGCTGTTGCGGTTGACCGTGACCGGGGCGTCGCTCTCGGCCACGCCGCTCACGCCCTGCACGCGCAGCAGGGCGTCGCGGAAGGCGCGCACGTTCGCGTTGCGCATGTCGTCCGACGCGGTCAAGACCAGCAGCGGCTCGGGGTCGAAGCCCGGATCGAGGCTGCTGGCATGGCGGGTCTGCCACGCCACCGCGAGCGTCATGCCGGTCAAGCCCATCGCGGTGGCGAACTGCAGCACGGTGAGCACACGGCGCAGGCGCAGGCCGCCGGCGGTCTCGCTGTTGCCGCGCCCCTGCAGGGCGGCGGTCGGCAGCACCTTGAGCGCCGAGAAGGTCGGGTAGGCCCCGGACAGCAGCCCAAGCAGCACGCCCACCAGCAGGCTCAGGCCCACCGACAGCGGGGTGAACACGCGGTCCATCTCGCGCTGCACCAGGCTTGAAAACACCGGCAGCAGCAGCCAGGCCAGCAGCAGCCCGATCAGGGTGGCGATCAGGCAGACCAGCACCGACTCCGCCAGGAACTGGCGGCTCACGGCGCCGGCGCCCGCGCCCAGCACCTTGCGCACCGCGATCTCGCGCTGGCGGCGCAGGGTGCGCACGGTGGCCAGGTTGACGTAGTTGGTGGCCGCCAGCACCAGGATCAGCGCCGCCACCGCGGCCAGGCCGAAGATGGTCTTGCGGTCGCCGTGCAGCTTGCCGCCGCCTTCCACGCTCGGGTCGAGGTAGGCTTCGGGCAGCGGTCCAAGCCGGAAGCTGATCATGTCCTGGCCGTTGAGGGCCGCGATCTGGTCGGGCGCCTGGCGCTGGTAGAAGCTGGACGCCAGCATCGCGCGCCGCACCGCGTCGAGCACCGGCTGGGCGTCGGCGCTCGAGGACAGCTTGACGTAGACGGGGCCATGCGAGGAACCCCAGTTGGTGGTGACCAGGCGGCGGTATTCCTCGTTCCACACCGAGGTGCGGATGCCCGCCAGGATGGCGTAGGGCAGGGTGGTCGCGGCCGGCTGGTTTTCCAGGACGGCGGCGATGCGGTAGGGCTGGCCGGCCACCTGCACCGTCTTGCCCACCGCGTCCGCGCTGCCGAACAGCTTGATGGCGGTCTCGCGGGTGAGGGCGAAGGCGTCGGGGCTGGACAGCGCATCGGCCAGCTTGCCCGCCACCACCGGCGGGCGGAAGATCTGCTCGAAGGCCGGGTCGACCACGGTCAGGCTGACGGTCTGCACCCGGTTCCCGACGCGCACGTCGATCGTGCGGTCGATGAAGGTGCTGGCAAGGAGCGGCACGCCGCTCTGCGTTACCGCGTCGCGCGCCGGCAGGCTGCTCTGCGGGCTCCAGTGGCCGCTGGAGGCGGTCGGGTGGTTCCAGTGCTGCATCAGCCGGTAGATCTTCTGGCGCTCGGGGACATGGCGGTCGTAGGACAGCGAATGGCCCACGTAGCCGAGCAGCAGGAAGCATGCGGCGAAGCCCACGGCCAGGCCGAGGATCACCACGCTGGAATAGGCCGGCTCCTTGACCAGGAGGCGCCAGCCGATGCGGAAGTCGCGCAGGTTCATGCGGTGCTCCTCACGCGGCCTGCAGCGCGTCGACCACCACGCGGCCGTCGAGCAGGTGCAGGGTGCGCGAGGCCTGGGCCGCGTGCGCCGGGGAGTGGGTGACCATGACGACGGTCGTGCCCTCGGCGTTGATGGCGCGCAGCAGGCGCATCACTTCGTCGCCGTGGGCGGTGTCCAGGTTGCCGGTCGGTTCGTCGGCCAGCAGCATGGCCGGCCGCGCCACCAGCGCACGCGCGATCGCCACGCGCTGCTGCTGGCCGCCCGACAGCTGGGAAGGACGGTGTTTGGCGCGGTGGGCCACGCCCAGGCGCTCCAGGATCTCGGTCACGCGGCGGCGGCGCTCGGCGGCCGGCGTCCCCGTGTACTCGAGGGCCAGTTCGACGTTCTCGTGGACGCTGAGTTCCTCGATCAGGTTGAAGCTCTGGAAGATGAAGCCCACGCGCCCGCGGCGAAGTTCGTTCAATCTGGTCTCGCTCCAGCCGGCGACGTTCTGGCCCTCGAACCAGTATTCGCCCTCGGTCGGCACGTCGAGCAGCCCGAGCACGCTCAGGAGAGTGGACTTGCCGCAGCCCGAAGGGCCGGTGATGGCGACGTATTCGCCGGCGGCGATGTCGAGGTCGATGCGGTCCAGGGCGGTGGTCTGGACCTCGCCCGCGACGTGGACTTTGCTGACGCCTGTCAGTTTGAGCATGGTGGCTTCCTTGTGATGGAGGGTGTTCATGGATTCAGTTGCAGCAGTTCGGCCTTGCCGAAAGGCGCGTAGCCGGAGGTGACGACCTGGTCGCCGGCCTTCAGGCCGGACAGCACCTCGACCTGGCTGTTGTTGCGGCGGCCCAGCTGCAGCGGCTGGCGGCGCGCCTCGCCGCCGCCGGGCGACAGGACGAAGGCCCAGGCGCCGCCGCTGTCGCCCAGCCAGGGGCCGGTCGGCAGCATCAGGGCCTGCGCCGGCCGGCCCAGGGTCAGGCGCGCGTCCAGGCTCTGGCCGGGGCTGATGACTTCCGGCTGGCGGTCCGCGAACACCAGCTCCGCGGTGAAGCGGCCCTCGCGGATCTGCGGGAAGACGGTGCGCACCTTGACCGGATAGTGCTGCTCGCCCTGGGCCACGCTGCCGGTGACCCCGGCCGCCACGCGGCTCAGGTAGAACTCGTCGATCAGCACGGTCAGCTTGAAGCGCTTCGGATCGTCGATGCGGCCGATGTGCTGGTCGGGACGCACGGTCTCGCCCACTTGCAGGCGGAAGTCGGTCAGCACGCCGTCGGCGGGCGCGCGCACCGCCAGCGCATCCACGGTCGCATCCACCAGCTGCAGGCCGGACTGCAGGCCGCGGATCGCGGTTTCCATCTGCTGCAAGCCTTGCCGGCGCACACGCTCTTCGGTGGCGATGCTGTCGCGCTCGACCTGCAACGCACGCTTTTGCTGGGCCAGTTTGTCGCTGGATTCTTCTAGCGCGACCGAGGAGATAAAACCCTGGGCGGCCAGGCGGCTGTTGCGGGCGTACTGTTTTTGCGCCTGCTCGAGCGCGAATTCGAGGTCGGCGATGCGGCGCTGGTGATCGGTGCGGCCGGCTTCGTGGGCGACGCGCAGGGTCGCCAGGTTGGAGATCTGCTGCGCGTGCTCGGCCTGGCGCTCCAGCAGCTCCAGGTTGCGCTGTGGATTGGACAGGCGGAACAGCAGCTGGCCCTTCCGGACCGCGTAGCCGTCCTGGACGAAGACTTCCTCGACACGGCCGGATTCGACCGAATCGAGGATGATGGAATTGAGCGGCTCGGCGGTGGCGCGCACGACGATATCGTCGCGGTAGACGCCGGAGACGGCGCGCGCGATGCGCAGGTCTTGCCGGTCCACCTGCAGGCCGTGCGGCATCAGCTGCCAGGCGCCCCAGGCCAGGACGAGCAGGACGGCCGCCGCCGCGACGATGCGCAGGGCCAGCTTGCCGCGCCGCTTGGGCAGCACCGTGTCCATGGCGGCGCCGGTGACGGCATGGGGAGGAAGTCGGTCCATGATCGGTCTCGAAACAAAATGCCTTCCTCTCTGCAAGCTCCGTGCCAGTGCCTTTTTGGCCATGTTTCGGGCGGTTTGGACAGCCAACTGTCCGTATCCGGACACTTCCGGGTGTGCGCTTCCGGACAGGCGGCCTCTGCCTGTCCCCACGGGCATGGCGCGCTGCTAGAATGGCAATCCCACTTCCCCGACCCAGCCAATGGCCGACTCCACCGCACACATCCTGATCCTCGACGACGACCTCGATGTCGCCTGCGCGGCGCAGATGCTGCTGCGCCGCCGCCACGGCATGGTCGAGACATTGGACGACCCAGGCCGGCTGGCCGCGCTGCTGGCGGCGCGCACCCCGGACGTGGTGCTGCTCGACCTGAACTTCACGCCGGGCCGCATCGACGGTTCCGAAGGCCTGGGCGTGCTGGACCGCCTGCGCGCCTTGCCGCGTCCGCCCGCCGTGATCGCCCTGACCGCGTATGCGGACGTTCCGCTGGCGGTGGAAGCGCTCAAGCGCGGCGCCAGCGACTTCATTACCAAGCCCTGGGACAATGCGCGCCTGATCGCCGCCGTGGAAGGTGCGCTGGCGCGCCGCGCGGCCAGCGGCGCGGCCGGCGCGTCAAACCTGATGGGCGAATCCGCCGGCATGCGCGAGGTGAAGGCGATGATCGCCAGCGTCGCGCCGACCGAGGCGAACGTGATGGTGCTGGGCGAGAACGGCGTCGGCAAGGAGCTGGTCGCGCGCGCCATCCACCAGGCCTCGCGCCGCGCCGGCGCCACCTTCCTGGCGGTGGACATGGGCGCGCTGCCGGAATCGACCTTCGAGAGCGAATTGTTCGGCCACCGGCGCGGCTCCTTCACCGACGCCAAGGCCGACCGCGCGGGCCGCTTCCAGGCCGCACGCTGCGGCACCCTGTTCCTCGACGAGATCGGCAATATGCCGCTCCCGGCCCAAACCAAGCTCCTGACCGCGCTGGAACGGCGCGAGGTGACCCCGATCGGCGCCGACCGCCCCGAAGCGATCGACGTGCGCATCGTCAGCGCGACCAACCTGGACGAGGCGCGCCTGTTCGACCCCGCGGTCTTCCGGCCCGACCTGCTGTTCCGGCTGAACACCATCGTGATCCGGGTGCCACCGCTGCGCGAACGGCGCGACGATATTCCGGGCCTGCTGCACCATTACCTGTCGCTGTACGAAGCCCAGTACCAGCGGCCGGTGCGCGAGCTCGCTCCCAGCGCCATGGAGCGCCTGTGCGCCTGGTCCTGGCCGGGCAACGTGCGCGCCCTGCGCCACGCCTGCGAGCGCGCCGTGATTTTGGCCAGCCAGCCGGAGTACCGCTTCGAGGACTTCGGCCTGGCCGCGCCCGCGATCCAGACTGCGCCCGCGGCGCCGCCAGAGGACAGCGCCTTCAAATTGGGCGACCTGGAGCGCGAGACCATCGCGGCGGCCCTCGACAAGGCCAACGGCAACATCAGCATGGCGGCGCGCCTGCTGGGCCTGAGCCGCGCGGCGCTGTACCGCAAGCTGGGCAAGCATGGCATCTAGGCGGGTCCAGGCGGCCGGCGTCGTGCTTGCCGTCGCCGGCGTGGGCGCGCTGTCCTGGGGCGCAGGCGCCTTGCACGCGTCCCCGCGCCTGGCCGTCCTTTGCCTGCTGGGTATCCTGCCTTGCCTGTTCGTGCTGTGGCGCTGCGTGCGGGGCCTGGCTTCCTGGCGGCCCGATCCCGCCGCCGCGACGGCAGTCCTCAACATCGAGCAGCAAAGCCTGGTCGACAACGCGTTGGCCCTGGAAGCGCGCCTGGAGTTCGCACCGATCGCGCTGTTCCGCATCGACGGCGCTTCCGGCCCGGGAACGGTGGCGCCGCTGAATGCCAACGCGCGCAAGCTGACCGCGCCCGGACGCGCGACCGATCCCGCCGAGCTCTATGCCCAGCTGGCGGCCCAGCCGGCCGAGCGTCGTGCAACGATGCAGTTCGAGACCGAACGCGGCGCCGAGCGCGCGCTGGTGGCGGTGGCCTCGATCAGCCTGCATGGCAAGCCCCAGCGCCTCGCGGCCCTGATGCCGGTCGAAACCGAGCTGGAAGCCGAGGCCCTGAACGCCTGGCGCCAGCTGGTGCACGTGCTGACCCACGAGATCATGAATTCGCTGACGCCCGTGGCCTCGCTCTCGCATACCGCCTACGACCTGGTGCGCGAAGCCGAGGGCCTGGACCCCGACCTGGGCGCCGACCTGGGCACCGCGCTGGACGCGATCCGCCGCCGCGCCGACAGCCTGGTCGCCTTCGTGGCGAGCTACCGCAGCCTGTCGAACGTGCCGGAAGCCCATCCGGAACGCATCCGCCTGGCCGAGATGTTCGAGCGCATCGGCGCCCTGGTGAACCCGCTGTGGCGGGCGCGCGGCGGCATGGTGGAGTTTTCGGTGGAGCCGGGATCGCTTGAGCTGGTGGCCGACCCGGGCCAGCTGGAACAGGCCCTGATCAACCTGCTGAAGAACGCCTTCGAGGCCACGGCGGGCGTCGAGAAGGCGCAGGCGAAGGTGAGCGCACGCCTGGTGCGCGGCGCGCGCCTGCGCATCGAGGTGGCCGACGACGGCCCGGGCGTGCCCGAGGACGTCGCCGCCCATATCTTCACGCCCTTCTTCACTACCAAGAAGCAGGGCGGCGGCATCGGCCTGGCGATGGTCCGCCACCTGGTGCACGCCAACGGCGGCACCGTGCGCTACGCCCGGCCGGTCGGGAAGGGCGCGCGCTTCATTATCAGCTTCTGATGCGAGCTTTTAAATCACTCGACCCAGGCGAAGCCGTCGCGCGCCAGCAGCGCGAAGGATTCCGCCGGGCCCCAGGAGCCGGCCGCGTAGGCGTGCGGCTTCTCTCCCAGCGTGCCCCAGCCCTCGATGATCGGATCGGCCCAGGCCCAGGCGGCTTCCAGTTCGTCGCGGCGCATGAAGTGGGTCAGGCGCCCGCGCACCACGTCGATCAGGAGGCGCTCGTAGGCTTCGGCGCGGCGCTGCTGGAAGGCCGATTGCAGGTCGAGGTTGAGCGTGACCTGCTGCATCTGCATCCCGGTGCCCGGCTGCTTGGCCATGATCTGCAGCTTGATCGCTTCTTCCGGCTGCAACTCGATGACCAGGCGGTTGGCCACGCCGCCCGGCGCGTCCGGGAACAGCGGGAAAGGCGGATTGGCGAATTCGACCACGATCTTGGACGAGCGGCGCTGCATGCGCTTGCCGGTGCGCAGGTAGAACGGCACCTTGGACCAGCGCCAGGTGTCGACATGGGCGCGCAGGGCGACGAAGGTCTCGGTCTTGCTGTCCGCCGGGACGTTCTTTTCCTCGAGGTAGCCCGGCACTTCCTGGTTGCCGCTCACGCCGTGGGTGTATTGCCCGCGAATGGTGTCGCGCGCGATGTCGGCCAGGGTGAAGCGGCGCAGCGAGCGCAGGACCTTGAGCTTTTCGTCGCGGACGGCGTCGGCGTTGAGCGAGGTGGGCGGCTCCATGGCCACGATGCATAGCAGCTGCAGCAGGTGGTTCTGCAGCATGTCGCGCATGGCGCCGGTGCTGTCGTAGAAGCCGGCGCGGCTGCCCACGCCGATTTCTTCCGCCACCGTGATCTGCACGCTCGAGATGTTCGGCGCGCGCCACAGCGGTTCCAGGATGGAATTACCGAAGCGCAGCACCATCAGGTTCTGCACGGTCTCCTTGCCCAGGTAATGGTCGATGCGGTAGATCTGCGATTCGGCGAAGTGCTTGCCGACCGCTTCGTTGATCTCGATGGCCGAGGGCAGGTCGTGGCCGAGCGGCTTTTCCAGCACCACGCGCGAATGCGCATCGACCAGGCCGGCGGCGGCCAGCTTGTCGCAGATGGTGGTGAACAGCGTGGGCGCGGTCGACAGGTAGAACACGCGCTGGGCGCCGGCGCGCGAGGCCTGGGCCAGGGCGCCGAAGCTAGGTGCGGCCTGCACGTCCAGGCGCACGTACTCGAGCAGCTTGAGGAACCCGTCCCAGGTCTTCTCGTTGAAGTTGGCGGCGCTGATGAAGGAACGCGAATGCTCCCCGACGTGGGCGAGATAGGCGTCGCGGTCGAAGTCCTGGCGGCCGGTGGACAGGATGCGGGTCGTGGCGGGCAGGTTGCCGTGCAGGTAGGCCATGTAGAGCGCAGGCATCAGCTTGCGCATCGCCAGGTCGCCCATGCCGCCGAAGATCACCATGTCGAGGGGAAGGCCGTTGTCAATCTCAGTCGAGGGAATCATGTCGCTCTATGCAGTAAAAGTTAATTGGTCGCTCCGGCGCGCGCGCCGCCAAAAGCGGGCTGCCGGGCCGGCTGGGCCGGATCAAGGCCGCCGCGCCGCCCTGCATAGGGCGCTGTCGGCGGCGGCGTATGCACGCGGCCGGGATGCGGCTTGTGGCCGGCCCGGGGTGCGAAGAGGGTAGCAGGTCGGTATGCTTGAATGTCGTCATGTCAGCCAGTCGGCTTACCACCCGGTCAATCATTAATGAATGATAACCGCTGTTGTCCTTCCATGTGCGGAGAGGCGGCGTTTTGCTTCCTCAGCGGCATGATTCTTGTCGAAAATCTTTACATCGGGAAGAGTCTCTTTTCCTAAGTTATTGATATCGCGCGATATTGCATGCATGGCACGTTAATTGCTAAACATGCCACAGTATTTCCAACCTGAATGAGACAATAATGAAAACCACGCTTCTCTCCCTGATCCTCGCTACCGCTTTCACCAGCGCCGCCGTCGCTGCTCCGGTCACCGGCAAGGGCGATCCGGTCCTGACCGGTACCGTCACGGTCGTCAATTTCGACGCAATGGGCAACAGCTGGGTCCCGAGCCTCACTGCCGGCAACCTCAGCATCAGCGGCATCGACGGGTCGATCAGCACCTCGACCACTTATGCCGGCTCGTATAACACCCGCGGCGCGGCCTACGTCGACAATGCACAGGGCAACACGAACGGCTTACGCTTCGACTTCGCCAACTCGGTCAGCGCCTTCGCCTTCAACTGGGGCGCTTCGGACGTCAACTGGACTCTGACCGCCTACGACAGCACCGGCGTCGCGCTCGAATCGACCAGCGTGAACGCAGTGTGGGGTTCGAATGACGGCGACTACTTCGGCCTGGCGCACGCGGGCATCGCCTATGCAGAACTGATCAGCGGCGGCTGGGGCGACTACGTGATGGTCGACAATTTCAGCTTCGTCGAAGAAGCGGTCGCCGCAGTGCCGGAACCCGGCACGCTGGCGCTGTTCGGCGTTGCCCTGGCCGGCCTGGCGCTGGGCCGCAAGCGCAAGCAGGCGCACTGATCGCTCGATAGGCGCCATTCGGCGCCCGCGGCCCTTGATGGCCGGCGAGTGCCGGCCATTCGCATTCAAGCAGGCGTATACCGGGATGCGCCGCATGCGGTCGCTTCCGCCCCAGCCTTTCCAATTCTTCCGGGGGCAGGCCGCGAACCAAATATCGAGGCTGCATGCACAACACGGCCACCATGCAATCCAGGGCTTCGGCGTCGCGATCGGCGGCGCTTCGGCCATCCTGATCCAGCGTCTGACCCGCCGCAGCGCGAAGCCCTGCTAGCGGGTCGCGCCCGCGCCATACCGGGCGCGGGCGGATGGTGTTTCAAGCCAGCGGGTCGATCGTGAACGCCGGCATGGCGGCCTTGTCGCGCGCGCAGGCCAGGAACTGGTCTGCGGTATTCAGGGCCTCGTTGATCGTCACGTCCATGTCCAGGTAGCGGTAGGTGCCCAGGCGGCCGACGAAGGTCACGTTGGTTTCCTGGCGCGCCAGGTTCACGTACAGCTCCAGCTGCTGCTTGTCGCGCGCCAAGCGGATCGGATAGTAGGGAATGTCCTTCTCCTCGCACTGGCGGCTGTATTCCTTGTAGCACACCGTGCCCTCGTGGCTTTCCCAGGGCGAGAAGTGCTTGTGCTCGGTGATCCGGGTATAGCGCTCGGCGTCGTCGCAATAGTTGACGACGGCGTTGCCCTGGTAGTCGCCCTTGTCGCGGAACATCTCGAAGTCCAGGGTGCGGTAGGGCAGACGGCCCTCCGCATGCTTGAACCAGGCGTCGATCGGGCCGCTGTAGAACACGTGGGCGTAGTCGCCCTTGGCATCCGGATTGAAGCGGGTGTTGAGGTGCACGGTGACGCCAGGCACGTCCAGGATGCGCTCGACCAGGGCGGTGTAGCCCTCGGCCGGCATGCCCTGGTACTTGTGGGCGAAATAGTTGTCGTCGTAGTTGAAGCGCACCGGCAGGCGCTTGAGGATGCTGGCCGGCAGCTGGTTCGGGTGCAGGCCCCACTGCTTCATGGTGTAGGTCTTGAAGAAGGCCTCGTACAGCTCGCGGCCGACGAAGCGCAGCGCCTGGTCTTCGAAGGTGGTCGGATTCTCGATGGTCTTGTCGCCCAGTTCGCGCAGGAATTCCTCGGCCTCGGCCGGACGCAGGGTCTTGCCGAAGAACTGGTTGATGGTCAGCAGGTTGATCGGCAGCGTATAGACCTTGCCGCCCGTGATGGCCTTGACGCGGTTCACGTAAGGCTTGAATTCGCTGAAGCGGTTGACGTATTCCCAGACCCGTTCGTTATCCGTGTGGAAGATGTGCGGGCCGTAAATGTGCACCATGACGCCGGTTTCGCTATCGCGTTCCGAATGGCAGTTGCCTGCGATGTGGCTGCGCGATTCAAAGACGTCCACGGTGTAGCCCGCGTGCGCGAGCTGATTCGCGATGACAGCCCCGGAGAAACCAGCGCCGACGATGGCGATGTGCTTGTTCATGTGTCGTTCCTATGGTGAATTTTCCGCTCTGTTTGATCGGCGGTGTTATTTGGAATGCATTGCAGGGGCAGTAAAAATGCTGCTAAAAATATATCATTGAAGGGGCAGTTCATATCGCACAATTGGCGCGTTCGTGGACGCTTGCAGGCGCTGCTATCATTCATGTTCTCTTAGGAATGCGAACCGACCATGTGTGTGAACTACCGCGCGCCGACGCCGGAGCAATTCGGCAGCATCGGCGCCTTCAGCGAACTGCCGGCCGACTGGCGCTGGCCCGATGAAATCTGGAAGGACTACCAGGCGCCGATCCTGCGCCTCGGCGCGCAAGGCCGTCCCGCGCCCGCGCTGGCCAGCTACGGCATGGTGCCGCGCCGGCATATCCCACCGGGCGTCAAGGTGTTCGATACGATGAACGCCCGCGCCGAGTCGCTGGGCGAAAAACGCTCCTTCGCGCCCGCGTGGCGGCGCCTGCAGTTCTGCGCGGTGCCGATGACCTGCTTCTATGAACCGTGCTACGAGAGCGGCCGCGCCGAGCGCTACGGCATCGGCATGGAGGACGACGCGCTGTTCCACGTGGCCGGATTGTGGCGCGAGTGGAGCGAGGCGGATGGCCGCATCGAGGCCTCGTTCACCCAGATCACCATCAACGCCGACGAGCATCCGCTGATGCGGCGCATGCACAAGCCGGACGACGAGAAGCGTTCGCTGGTGATCCTGCGGCCGGACGAAGTCGAAGACTGGATCGGGTGCCGCGACCTGGACACGGCGCGCAGCTTCCTGCGCCACTTCCCGGCCGAGCGCATGAAAGCCTGGTCCGCGCCGCGCACCGTGCGCAAGGTCGAAGAACCGTCCCCCAACGGTTCGCTGTTCTGAGGCCTCACAGTCCGGCGAGGCCGAGCGCCTTCGCGTGCAGGCGCAGGAAAGCGAGGTGGGCTTCGCGCGTGGCCGGGCCTTCGTAGGGCAGCAAGGTCCAGCGCTCGGAGGCGCGCATGGATTTGCCGGGCGCCAGCTTCACGAAGGGCGCATGCAGCGCCATCTCCAGCACACCCTGGACTTCCCGGGCCAGCTCCACCTGCCCGTGGTCGGGATGGATGGCGGTGCTGGAGTAGTGGCGAAACTGGATGATGAAAGCCTGGCCGCCGTGAAAAGCCGCCATCCAGCCGCTCGAGGGCTGGATCAGCAGCTTGCCCTTGCGCGCCGTGCCGGCGGGCGGTTCGAGCGCCATGAGGCCGTCGGCCAGTGTGAAAACCAGGCCATCG
Organism: Massilia sp. AB1; assembly: GCF_018119385.1. NCBI lineage: Bacteria > Pseudomonadati > Pseudomonadota > Betaproteobacteria > Burkholderiales > Oxalobacteraceae > Massilia > Massilia sp. AB1. Next base: position 34,590 of record NZ_JAGKSG010000035.1, read on the forward strand.
CCCGCTTCCTGCGTCGCGACGCGCACGTCGTCTTCGCTTGCCAGCGGCACGTAGACCCGGGTGTCGGGGCGCACGCGCGTGTTGAACCAGATGTCGCGCGCCACCGGCTTGTCGCGGCGGTTGGTGGCGCGCACGTCCAGCTGCAGGCTGTTCGGCTGGCCTTTCACCAGGGCGTAGCGCTTGCGCAGCTGGATCCCGGTCACCAGGCTGGGCGGGCTGTCCACCACCAGCTCGGCCGGCGTGCGCTGGACCAGGGCATAGGGTGCGAGGCTCAGGTAGGGATCGGGCGGCCATTGCGCGCGCGACCGTGCGCGCTCGGGATTGAGCGCCTGGTCGGTCCACCATTCCTTCTGCGGCCCGACCCAGACCTCGTGGCCGAGGTAGGGCACGTCGTTGCTGTAGGCACTGACGCTGACCGCGTCCGGATTGCCCGCGTGTTCGTCGGCCAGCAGGAAGTTCGGCTGGCCCGCCAGCGCAAAGGACAGCAGGCGTCCGCCGGCGACTTCGCAGGCCAGCACCGTGACGGCGCCGTTGTCCAGGCGGTGGGCGCGCAGCTGCGCGCCTGCGGGGTGGGCGAGGGCGAAGCAGCAGGCAAGCGCGAACGCGGCGCGGGGGAGGGACATGGAAATCCTTGGCGTGGTGTTTCGAGCATAGCAAACAAACAAGCCTGTGGCGTGGCTTGGGCGGATTTGCGACAGCTTTGTGACTTTCCCGGCTCTAGCTTGTGACAGCTGGTTATAATTCCGTCATCAAAACAGGGATCAGCGAGGAGACATGCCATGTCGGAAATGCAGTTCTCTAACAACTACCAGGACCTGAGCAATTCCTCCGGCGTCGACGCCGGATTCCAGTTCGAGTTCTACTGCGAGCGCTGCAGCGACCGCTGGCGCACCATGTTCCAGCCCTACCGCAGCGGCCAGGCCTCGGGCTGGTTGCAGAAGGGCGCCAGCATGTTCGGCGGACTGCTCGGCAACGCCAGTTCCGTACTGCACGGGATGGCGGAGGCGGGCTGGCACAGCGCCCGCGACCAGGCCTTCAAGGACGCGGTGGCCGCCGGCAAGGCCCACTTCAAGCGCTGCGGCAACTGCCACGACTACGTGTGCAGCCCCTGTTTCGACGGCGCCAGCGGCCTGTGCTTCGACTGCGCACCCAACGTCCAGGTGAAGATCACCCAGGCGCGCGCCCAGGGCGAAGTGCAAAGCGCGGCGGAACTGGCCTATGATGAGGGCAAGACGCGCGGCGGGCGCCACGATGTGCGGCAGGAGATGCAGCTGGTCTGTCCCCAGTGCCGCGCGGAGACCCACGGCGCCAAGTTCTGCCCCGAGTGCGGATGTAAAATGGGCCAGCAGGCGGCCTGCATCAGTTGCTCGGCCATGCTGCAGCCGGGGACGAAATTCTGTACGGAGTGCGGCGCGCGCCAGGGCTGAAGTGTCCGGCGTCCGCGCCGGTTTGGAGGACATGCGGTGAAGATGAAGTTTGGCCTGGTGCTGGCGGCGGCGCTCGCAAGTTCAGGCGCAGCGGCGAACGAAGGCAGTGTGCGCGCCGCCCTGGCGCACCTGGAACGCGTGCGGGCGACCGCCATCGAGGAAGGCGACGCCGAGACCTTGCTCCACCTGATGGACCGCAGCTACCTGCACGTGGACAGCCGCGGAAGGGTGCGCAGCAAGACCGAGCTCCTGACCCGGCTGGAACGCCAGCAGATGGACTTCCGCAGCTACGACCTCGATACGCCGGAGGTCAAGGTGCTGGAAGGCGGGGATGCCGCCGTCGTCACCGGCGCCTTCCGCTCGGCCATGCAGACGCCGGACGGACCGAAGCCCTTCCGGGGACGCTATGTGCGGGTGTGGGTGCGCCAGGCCGACGGCTGGAAGAACACCTTCCACCAGGTGACCGAGATCCGTCCTTAATCTTTGTCAGCGAGCCGGCCTTCGTCGTCGAACAGGCCGGCGCCATCCCAGCGCGGGAGCCCCGGCGGCGCGGATGCAGGCACCGCCTTGCCCGCATAGGCGGGACCGAAACCGGCGATCGCGCGCGGAAAGGCGCGGCAATAGCTGGCGGCGATGCCGGCCAGGTGGGCCAGCTGCCGGTAGGCGATCACATGGCCGGGCGGCAGCGCGTCGAGCACGCGGCGCACGCGTTCGCGCCAGTCCTCCGGCCAGGCCGGCAGTTGCGACCCGAGGGAAATCACACGATCGCCTGCCAGGATAGGTCCGCTCGTGAGAACGCGGGCCAGCACGCCACGCCGCGCGCCGACCAGGCGCGACAAGCCGGGACGGTGGCGGTCGAGACTGCCGCAGGCTTCGCACTGGAACATCAGGCGCAGCAGGACCTCGTCGCCGATGCGCAGCACCGTGCCCGAGGCCAGGCTCGAGGTATCGGCTTCCAGCAGCAGGTTCTCGCGCAGGGCCAGCGGCGGCAGGGCAAGATCGTTGTAGACCGGCGCGCCGGCCAGCAGCAGCTGGCGCGGCGAGACCGGGTCGGCATGCAGGTCGTGCTCCAGCCCGCGCCCGCCGAGGGCCAGGGCTTGCGGCACTGGCTCAGGCGCCGTGGCGGGCGTGCGCCGGACGGCAATCGCGATGAGCTGTCCCAGGTCTTCCAGCATCGGAGGGACCTGGGCGCGAATCACTTGGCGCTGTGCAGCTTGCGCGACGCGTCCAGGTACCTGGCGGCGTTGGGGACATTGGTCCACGCCGGCTTGACCGGATCGTTGGCGATGCCCAGGACGGCGTGCGCGACCATGCGGTTGATGCGCGCCATGTTGTCGTAGTCGATCTTGTCCCAGGTGTCGTCCTTGCCGTGGTAGTCCGGGAAGCCGAAGGCCACGGCCAGGGTGTGGGCCGGCACGCCGAGGTCGGCCAGCGACTGGTTGTCGCTGAAGGCGAAGTAGCGGTCGCTGTTGACCGGGTGCTTCCACAGGCGGATGCCGGTCTTGTCGCCGGCCTTGCGCAGCGCCTCGCTCACGGTCGAGTAGTCGAAGCCGGTGAGGGTGGCCGAGTTGACCTGCGGGCCTTCGCTGTCGTCGGTGCGTCCCAGCTGCTCCAGGTTGATGTTGGCGACCGTGTCCTTGACCGGGAATACCGGGTGGCGGCCGTAGTAGCGCGAACCCAGCATGCCCAGCTCCTCGCCGAACAGCGCGATGAAGGCGATGCTGCGCTTCGGGCGTTCCTTCTGGGCTGCGAGCGCCGAGGCGATCTCGATCACCGACACGGTGCCGCTGCCGTCGTCGTTGGCGCCGTTGTAGATCTCGCCGTTGCGGATACCGACGTGGTCGTAGTGGGCGGTCAGCAGGACATAGGTGTTCTTCAGCTGCGGATCGGAACCGCGCAGCAAGCCCACCACGTTGCGCAGCTTGACCGGACGCACTTCCGGCGCGCCGACCTTGGCCGCGACGGTGGCGCCGCCTTTTTCCAGCAGCGCGGCCGCCTCAGGCGCGTGCAGCACCACCACCGGCGCCGCGCCCTTGGCGGCCGGCTTTTCCGGATCGATCAGCCAGCCGCCCGGCGCGCCGTGGCGGCGCTCGCGGTCGACCATCACCACCAGGGCCGGTTTGCTCTTGAGCTTGCTCTGCAGGATGCCTGCCGCGCCGGGGACGGGCGCCGCCGGCACCACCAGCACCTTGCCGTTGGCCGCGCCCGTATCTTCCAGCGCCGCCTTCCATTCCATGAAGACGGCCGGGGTCGCCGCCAGGGCGAGCGGATCGAGGAAACCGGCGGTGGCGCCGCCGGCCGGCACGCTGATCGCGTTGCCGCCCGCGTTCACGGTAAAGGCGAAGTCCGTATCCTTGCGCTGGGCGTATTGCCAGTTCGCGGTCTGGAAGTAGCCGTCGTCGCCGGCCGGCTCCAGGCCGGCGCGGCGGAACTGGGCGGCGATGTACTCGCTGGCCAGGTCGAGGCCGCGCGAGGGTGTGCCGCGGCCTTCCAGCAGGTCCGAGGACAGGTAGGACAGGTGGCCGCGCAGGGAATCGGGCGAGATGCGGCTCGAGACGGCGTCGAGCGGAGCCTGGGCCAGCGCTGCGGTGGACAGCAAGGCAAGGCTGAGGGCGGTGGCAAGGTGGCGCATGCGGTCGTGCTCTCTGAATAGTAAGAATGGCAATATCGCACGGGAGTATTCTCCCGGTCAACACAGTGAATCCGTCCAGTATGTACGTCTCGACGCGCATTTCGGTCGATCGCGAATCCGGTTGGCGGCATCCGCAACCCGCTTCGTCGCACCCGGCTTGGCCCGGCGGCGGCGCTTGGGCACGATGCCTGCACTTGTTGCTATCCGGATAAAATGATGAACATGTCCACCGCCATCGCCTCCATCTCCGCACCGACCCCGCGCCCGCGCCTGATGCGCCTGCTCGAAGACATGCGCCTCGCCCTGGTCATGAGCGTGCTCGCCGCCGTCGTCATCACGCTGGTGGTCGGCAAGCCGGAAATCCTGTACGAGCAGCTGGTGTTCTCCGTGTGCATCGGCATGCTGGCCTTCGGCATCGTCGACGGCGCGCGCCTGCTGTGGTGGGACCTGCCCGAGTGGAGCGCACGCCAGTGGCTGCCCTTCCTCGGCGTGATGGTGCTGGCCGCGCCGGTGGCCCATTACACCGGCATGCGGGTCGGCTTCGCGATCATGGGCTACAAGATGCCCATCCTGGCCGACTATCCGACGGCCGGCCGGGTGAGCATGATCGTCCTGACCTTCGGCGTGATCAGCGCGATGGTGCTGCTGGTGCGCCATCGCGACCGCCTGCGCCGCATCCGCCAGGAGCATGCCGACGCCCGCCTGCGGACCGAGGTCATCGAGCGCCAGGCGCTCCAGGCCCAGCTGCGCCTGCTGCAGGCCCAGATCGAGCCGCACATGCTGTTCAACACCCTCGCCAACCTGCAGGGCCTGATCGCCCTCGATCCGGACCGCGCCGGCCGCATGCTCGACCAGCTGATCCAGTACCTGCGCGCCACCCTGAGCGCCACCCGCAGCGAGAGCACCACCCTGGCCCAGGAATTCGCGGCCATGGAGGCCTACCTGGGCCTGATGGGGGTGCGCATGGGCGAACGCCTGGCAAGCCGCCTGAGCCTGCCCGAGGAGCTGCGCGGCGTGCGCCTGCCGCCGATGCTGCTGCAGCCGCTGGTGGAAAACGCCATCATCCACGGCCTGGAGCCGAAGATCGAGGGCGGCGAAGTGGCGATCGCCGCCGAAGCGCGCGACGGGCTGCTGGAGATCACGGTGCGCGACACCGGCCTCGGGCTGCAGGACAAGCCGGAGAGCCGCGGCGGGGGGGTGGGCGTAGCCACCACCCGCGAGCGCCTGCAGGCGATCTACGGCGAGCGCGCCGCCATCGTGCTCGCGCGAAATCAGCCGCAGGGCGCCATCGTACGACTGACCTTACCACTGGAGACCACAGCATGACCCGTGCACTGATTGCCGAAGACGAACCGATCCTCGCCGCCGTCCTGGCCAAGACCCTGCAGCGCCTCTGGCCGGAGCTGGAGATCGTCGCCACCGCCCCGAACGGGGTGGCGGCCGTCGAGCAGGCGCTGGCGCTGCGTCCCGAGGTGCTCTTCCTCGACATCAAGATGCCGGGCCAGACCGGCCTGGAAGCGGCCGAGGAACTGGCCGAGCGCTGGGAAGGCCCGGCGCCTTTCCCGCAGGTGGTGTTCGTGACCGCCTACGACGAATTCGCCGTGCAGGCCTTCGAGCGGGCCGCCGCCGACTATGTGCTCAAGCCGGTGAGCGAAGAGCGCCTGGCCCGCACCGTGGAGCGCCTGCGCGGGCGGCTGGAGGCGCCCGTGGAAGCGCAGCACGAGGATACCGCCCTGGCCCAGCTGGTAGGGCAGCTCCAGGCCCTGCTGCCGCAGGTGGCTGTCCCCGAGCGCCTGACCATGATCCGCGCCGCCGTCGGCAGCATGGTGCGCATGATCCCGGTGTCCGAGGTGGTGCTGTTCCAGGCGGTCGACAAGTACGTGAACGTGGCCACGGCCGACAGTGAAGCCCTGATCCGCCTGCCGCTCAAGGACTTATTGCCCCAGCTCGACCCGCAGGAGTTCCAGCAGATCAACCGCGGCACGGTGGTCAATATGCGCTGCGTGGCCAGCGCCGGGCGCGACACCATGGGCAAGGTGGTGCTCAACCTGCGTAACCGGCCGGAAAAGCCGCGCGTCAGCCCGGTGTTCGCGCACCTGTTCCGCCAGATGTGAGTGCAGTCTAGGCTACGCCCGCCGGATGGCCGTAGCGCCGTTCGAACTGGGCTGCCGGCATCGGCTGGCCCAGCAGATATCCCTGCAGCGCGTCGCACCCGCAGGTGTTGAGGAAACGCCGCTGCGCGTCTAGTTCCACGCCCTCGGCCACGATGTCCAGGTCCAGCTTGCGCGCCAGGGTGACGATCGCCTCGACGATGGCGGCCGCGCTGCGGTCGGTGTGGGCGTCGTGCACGAAGGAGCGGTCGATCTTGAGCGCGGTCAGGGGAAAGCGGCGCAGGTAGGCCAGCGATGAATAGCCGGTGCCGAAATCGTCGAGCGCGAACTGCACGCCCAGCCGGCGCAGGCGGTACATGCGCTCGATCAGCTCGGGCAGGTTTTCGGCGAACACGCTTTCGGTGATCTCGAGCGTCAGGCAATGGGGCGGCGCACCGGTGTGGGCCAGCACCTCGGCCACGGTATCGGGGAAAGTCGGATCGCGCATCTGGTGCACGCTCACGTTGACGGCCAGCTTGAGTCCCTTGAGGGCCGGGTTGTGGCGCCAGCGCGCCAGCAGCCGGCAGCTCTGTTCCAGCACGTGGCGTCCGAGCGGCGCGATCAGGCCCGAAGCCTCGGCCAGGCCAATGAACTCGCCGGGCGGGACCATGCCCAGCGCGCCCCGGTCCCAGCGCAGCAGCGCCTCGGCGCCGTTCAGCAGGCCGTCGCGCCCGAACTGCGGCTGGCAGTACAGCACGAATTCCTGCTCGGCCAGTCCGGTGCGCAGGCTGCTTTCCAGGGCTGCCTGGCGGTCGGCGGCGAACTGCATGCTGGCCTCGAAGAAGCAGGCGGTGTTGCGGCCTTCCGCCTTGGCGCGGTACATGGCGAGGTCGGCCTGCTTGAGCAAGGTGTCGATGTCGGTGGGCGCGCCGTCGAACAGGGTGATGCCGATGCTGGGCGAGGTCGAGGCCGTATGCGGGCCCAGCTCGAAGGGCTGGCCCAAGGCGTGCAGGATCTTGGTCGCGACGCCCTTGGTCTCGGCGGCCGCTTCGTCCGGACAGAGCCCCAGGTCTTCCAGCACCACCACGAATTCGTCTCCGCCCAGCCGCGACAGGTGGTCGCTGGCGCGCAGGGTGGTGCGCAGGCGGGCGGCGACCTGCTTGAGCAGCTCGTCGCCGACATCGTGGCCCAGGGTGTCGTTGAGCAGCTTGAAGTTGTCGAGGTCGATGAACAGCAGGGCGGCGTATTCGTCGAGGCGGCGCGCGCGCGCCAGGCTGGCGCCGAGCTGCTCCATCAGGTAGCGGCGATTGGACAGGCCGGTGAGCGGGTCGAAGTAGGCCAGCTCGTAGATGCGCTGCTCGTTCTCCTTGCGCTCGGTCAGGTCGGTATTGGTGCCGGACATGCGCAGCGGCCTGCCGTCGGGGTCGCGCGAGACGTAGCCGCGCGACAGGACGGGCAGGTAGTGGCCATCCTGGTGGCGCATGCGGAACTCGATGCTGTAGCTGTCGCGCGGCTCGGCCAGCAGCTGGCGGACAAAGGCGCGGACCCGTGGCTCGTCGTCGGGATGGATCAGGCGCATGGCCGTTTCCGGCTCGGTCGGCATGGCGCCAGGCGCGTAGCCGAGCACATCCCACCAGCGCTCGGAGTAATAGACTTCTCCCGTGCGCAGGTTCCAGTCCCAGGACGCGTCGGTGGAGCCGCGCAGGACCAGCTCCAGCCTTTCCTCGGATTTCTGCGCCTTGCGCTGGGCGCGCTTGAGGGCGGTGCAGTCGGTAAAGCAGACGACCACCCGCTCGAGTGTGCCGTGCGGGTCGCGTTCCGGGTAGGCATTGCAGATCATCCAGCGGATGATTCCCCGTCCCTCGCGGCGCAAGCCCACCACATAATGCGACAGGGGCTTGCCGGTTCTCAACACCTGGTTGACGGGATAGTCGGATTCGGGCATCGGCGAACCGTCGTCCTGCACGAAGCTCCAGTGACTGGGGTCGGATTCGGTGCCGATCAGCGCGGCCACGCTGCGGTCGAGCAGGCGGCTGGCCAGGCGGTTGGCGGACAGGATGCGGCCGTCCTTGTCGTGGACGACCACGCCGGCGGGCAAGTGTTCGAGCAGTTCGTCCAAGCGTTGCTGGACGTCAGGAGGCAAACGGGACAGCATGGTGTTCCGCCAGTCATCTAGTCGCACGGAGTTTCATACTAACAGTGACGGGTCAGCCGCGGCGCAACCTTGGCGCGGCGCACTCTTTCGGGACGCTCAGGCCGCCATCGGCAGGCTCGGGGCTTCCGAGCGGGCGCGGTACCAGCAGTCGAACATGTCCTCGAACACGTCGAACAATTCATTGACCAGCCCGACCGCGGTCTCGAACTCGCCGATGCGCAGCAGGTAGCCGCTGCCTTCCACGCCGTCCTGTTCCACGCCTTCCTGGTCCTTGGCGTGGTTCGCCTCCGCATGCTGGTGCACCTTGCCGAAGTAGTCGAGCCGGTCGGAAAGGCCGAGTTCCCCGACCAGGCGGTACATGGGCTCGTTGAAGCAGGCGAAGGTCGCTTCCAGCGCCTCGATGATGGCCATGCGCAGGAAGGGCGTGCGGTGGGTCTTGGCCAGGAAGATGCCGTGATAGACCACCTCGCGGGTGGCGCGGTGCTCCGGCCCCCAGACTTCGGTGAAGGCCTGGGCCGGCGGCACGCCCAGCAGGCGGCGGCCGTGGTCGATGCGCGCCAGGTCTTCCAGGTACCACTGCCAGTGGAAGGAGTCCTCGTCGCAATGCTGGTGCACGCTTTGCTGCAGCGGGGAATTGTCGTGCTCGTCGCGCAGGGCGGCCAGAATGTCCTTGAAGCCCATGGTGAAGAACATCATCGCGGGGACGAAGGAGAGGCGCTGGTAAGGAGCGACGGCGGCGTCGCCGATGTAGGTGCACAGGGCCGACTGGCGCAGCTGCGCCTGGCGCGCTTCGATGACGGAGTTGAGGATGTCCATGGTGTCCTGGTGATGTGGTTGCACGAGTGTTCGGTGCGGCCTGCCCGGCGCCGGATTGCTGTGTGCACTGGCGTCGGCAGGCTGGCAGGGCGTAGTCTAGTCAGGCCGGGCACGGATTTCTTCCCCCACGGACGGGGGGAATGGGACTCCTGCAGCGCGGCCCCGCATGCATATTCGACCGGCGCGGCGGCGATGGGAATGGGGGCGGGGATTTGGTAAACTCCATGGTTTTCCCGATACAGGTTTTCCCATGGAGCGCTCCGTCGAGCTCCGCGCGTGTGCGCTGCAATGTCTGCTTGAAACCGATCCCGCCGCCAAGGCCGCGGGCGTGGCCGCGCTGGCGCAGGCGCACGCGGAGGGCCGGCTGCAGGTCGACCCGCAAGCCGTCCTGGATGCGCAGGGCCCGATCCCGGGCCGGCCGGTGCGGCCCGAACTGGTGCCGCCGCGCCTGGTGGGCCGGCGTTCGATGGCCACCGTCGAAGGGCGGGCCATGCTGGTGCATGCGCTGGCCCACATCGAATTCAACGCCATCAACCTGGCCCTGGACGCCATCTGGCGCTTTGCCGGCATGCCGCCGGCCTACTACACCGACTGGCTGCGCGTGGCCCACGAGGAATCCCTGCATTTCATGATGCTCGGCAGCCACCTGTCCACGCTCGGCTACCAGTACGGCGATTTCACGGGCCACGACAGCCTGTGGGAGATGGTCGCCAAGACCAGCGGCGACCTGCTGGCGCGCATGGCGCTGGTGCCGCGCACGATGGAGGCGCGCGGCCTGGACGCGATTCCGCCGCTGCGCGCCAAGCTGGCCCAGGCCGGCGACCCGGCGGCGGCGGCGATCCTGGACCGCCTGCTGGCGGACGAAGTCGGCCACGTGGAGATCGGCAACCGCTGGTACTTCCACCTGTGCGCGCAGCGCGGCCTGGATCCGTTGCCGACCTACGACGAGCTGACCGCGCGCTACAAGGCGCCGGTCCTGAAGGGCCCCTTCAACGTGGAGGCGCGCCGCCAGGCGGGCTTCACCGACGCGGAACTGCAGCGCTACCTGTGATGGACGCGTTCGACGAGACCACGAGCGGGCAGGGCTTCCTGCTGACCCGCCACTGGCGCGACCTGGAGTCGGGCTGCGAAGTCGAGTTCTGGCTCGCCACCGACGACGGGCCGCGCCGGGTGCGCCTGCCGGCGCAGACGCCGGTGGCCTTCGTGCCCGCGGAGCTGGGCGACAGCGTGCGCCAGCTGCTGGAGCGCGAGAGAGGCTGGGAGCTGCGCCCGCTGGCGCTGACGGATTTTCATCACCGCCCAGTGCTGGGCTTGTACTGCCGCCAGTACCGCCAGCTGCTGCGCCTGGAAAAGCGGCTGCGCGAGCACGGCATCGGCATGTACGAGGCCGACGTGCGGCCGCCGGAGCGCTACCTGATGGAGCGTTTCATCACGGCGCCGGTGGCTTTCGTCGGGCATGCCGGCGAAGGGCCGCTGGTGCTGGACGGCCAGCTCAAGCCGGCGCCCGGCTATCGTCCCGCGCTGCGCACCGTTTCGCTCGACATCGAGACCACCTTCCAGGGCGACCTGTACTCGATCGCGCTGGAAGGCTGCGGCCAGCGCCAGGTCTACATGCTCGGTCCCGAGAACGGCGACGCATCCGGGATCGACTTCGCGCTCGAATACTGCGCCACCCGCCCGGAACTGCTGGAGCGCCTGGAAGCCTGGTTCGCGCGCCACGATCCGGACGCGGTGATCGGCTGGAACGTGGTCCAGTTCGACTTGCGCGTGCTGCAGAAGCACGCCGACCGCTACAATCGTCCGCTCAGGCTCGGTCGCGGCGGCGCCGCCCTCGAATGGCGCGAAGACCGCGGCGGCCAGGAACACTGGTTCGTCGGCATCGCCGGACGCCTGGTGATCGACGGCATCGAGGCGCTGCGCTCGGCCACCTGGAGCTTCCCGTCCTTCAGCCTGGAAAGCGTGGCCCAGTCGCTGCTGGGCGAGGGCAAGGCCATCGACAATCCCTTCGACCGGATGGCGGAGATCGACCGCATGTTCGCCGAGGACAAGCCGCAGCTGGCGCGCTACAACCTGAAGGACTGCGAGCTGGTGACCCGCATCTTCGACAAGACCGGGGTCATGGCCTTCCTGCTGGAGCGCGCCAGCGTGACCGGTCTGGCGGCCGACCGCAGCGGCGGCTCGGTGGCGGCCTTCGAGCACCTGTACATGCCGGTGATGCACCGCCAGGGACATGTGGCGCCGAATATCGGCGACGTGCCGGGCGCCGACAGCCCGGGCGGCTTCGTGATGGATTCGCGCTCCGGCCTGTACGACTCGGTGCTGGTGCTCGACTACAAAAGCCTGTATCCATCGATCATCCGCACCTTCCTGATCGATCCCGTCGGGCTGGTCGAGGGCCTGCGCGAGCCGGAAGAGGCCACCGTGCCGGGCTTTCGCGGCGGGCGCTTCTCGCGCACCAGGCACTGCCTGCCGGGCATCGTGACCCAGATCTGGGCCGGGCGCGAAGCGGCCAAGCGCGAGCGCAACGCGCCGCTGTCGCAGGCCCTGAAGATCATCATGAACGCCTTCTACGGCGTGCTGGGAACCACCGGCTGCCGCTTCTTCGATCCGCGCCTGGCCTCGTCGATCACGATGCGCGGGCACGCGATCATGCACCGCACGCGGGCGCTGATCGAGGAGCAGGGCTACCAGGTGATCTACGGCGATACCGATTCCACCTTCGTGTGGCTCGGGCGGGCGCAGGCCGATGCCGAGGCCGAGCGCATCGGGCGCGCCCTGGTGGACCATGTCAACGGCTGGTGGCGCAAGCACCTGCGCGAGGAGCTGGGCCTGGAAAGCGCGCTGGAGCTGGAATACGACGTGCACTTCCGGCGCTTCCTGATGCCGACCGTGCGCGGCTCGGACGAGGGCAGCAAGAAGCGCTACGCCGGCCTGGTGACGGGTGCGGACGGCGGCGACGAGATGGTCTACCGCGGCCTGGAGACGGTGCGTACGGACTGGACGCCGCTGGCCCAGCAGTTCCAGCAGGGCCTGTACGAACGCATCTTCAAGAACCAGCCCTTCGAGGACTATGTGCGCGGCTACGTGGCGGCCACCCTGCGCGGCGAGCACGACGCGTTGCTGGTCTACCGCAAGCGCCTGCGCCGTCCGCTCGAGGAATACCAGCGCAACGTGCCGCCGCACGTGCGCGCCGCGCGCATGGCCGACGAACACCATCTGCGCAACGGCCGGCCGGCGATCTACCGCCGGGGCGGCTGGATCCGCTACGTGATGACCACCGCTGGGCCCGAGCCGCTGGAAACCCTGCATTCGCCGATCGACTACGAGCACTACCTCACGCGCCAGCTGGAACCGGTGGCCGACGCCATCCTGCCTTTCCTGGGCGAGCGCTTCGATCGCCTGACCAGCCGCCAGGGCGCCTTGTTCTAAAACATGTTGATCCGACATCTGGCTCTGTGGCTGCTGTGACAATTCGTGGTTTTTTGGGAACGTTTGCTGCCGAGTTTATGCGGGATTTGATGCCGTATTGACCCAAGCAAACGCTTCACGTCTAGAATGCTTTCCGTACGGCATCACGGCATCCCGTTTCTTACCACGGCATTACTTCATCGGAAAACGCAATGAAATCGGTTCAACAAGAAGTCGACGAGCGCAGCAACCTCACCGGGACCAACAAGTTCGAGCTGCTGCTGTTCCGCCTCGGCGGCGACGAGAACGGCAATCACAGCGAGCTGTTCGGCATCAACGTCTTCAAGATCCGCGAGATCGTCGCCATGCCTTCGATCACCTCGGTGGCCGGTTCGCCCCCGCACGTGCTGGGCGTGGTCAACCTGCGCGGCCAGATCATCCAGGTGCTGGACCTGCCGGCAATCGCGGGCGTCACGCCGAAGACCGGCCTGAACATCATGCTGGTGACCGAATTCGCCCGCACCACCCAGGCCTTCGCGGTCGAGAGCGTGGAAGAGATCGTGCGCCTGGACTGGAACCAGGTGATGTCGGCCGAGCACAGCGCCGGCAGCGGCATGGTGACCAGCATCGCACGCCTCGATACGGTGGGCGGCGAGCCTGGGCGCCTGGCCCAGGTGCTCGACGTCGAGACCATCCTGCGCAAGCTGAACCCGGACCAGGAGCCGGAAAACATCCAGCAGGCGGTCGGCGACAAGATCCAGATCAAGCCGGGCTGCGTGATCCTGGCGGCGGACGACTCGGTGGTCGCACGCGCCCTGATCGAGCAGGGCCTGGACGCGATGGGCCTGCCTTTCGTGATGACCAAGAGCGGCAAGGAAGCCTGGGACCATCTGAACGCCATCGCCAGCGCGGCCGAGGCCGAGGGACGCACGGTGTACGACCGCGTGGCCATGGTGCTGACCGACCTCGAGATGCCCGAGATGGACGGCTTCACCCTGTGCCGCAACATCAAGTCGACCAACCGCTTCAGCAACATGCCGGTGGTGATCCACTCCTCGCTGTCCGGCACCACCAACGAAGAACACGTGAAGAACGTGCGCGCCGACGCCTACGTGGCCAAGTTCTCGGCCGAAGACCTGTCGCGCACCCTGCGCAAGGTGCTGCACGGCTGATGCATGCCCGGGTGGCGGCAGTGCTATGATGCCGCCACCCGCCTTTCCAGCGCGGGTTTGCTGGAGTACCTTTGAAGGAAACCCATCCACCGGCGCCCGCCAGGCGCGAGGGCGGCGCGCTGCCCGACCTGCCCCAGCTCGAGATCCTCGAGAGCCTGCTGCGCGAGCGCAGCCTGACCCGTACCGCCGAGCTGCTCGGCATGACCCAGCCGACCATCAGCCGGGTGCTGGCGCGCCTGCGCCTGCACTTCGCCGACCCCCTGTTCGTGCGCTCCGGCCAGAGCATGCAGCCGACCGCGCGCGCGCTCGAACTGGCCGAGCCGGTGAGCGCGCTGCTGGCCGCCGCGCGCCGCCTGCAGGAGGGCTCGGCGGCCTTCGACCCGCTCACCGCGCGCCGTTCCTTCGGCCTGTACATGGTGGACGGCGCCATCGTGCACGTGCTGCCGCGCTTGCTGGAGGCGCTGCGCCACCAGGCCCCCGGCATCCTGCTGCGCACCCTCCACGGCGACCCGCTGGCGCTCGACGCGCGCATCGAGCGCGGCGAGATCGACCTGCTGATCGGGCGCTTTCCCCACCTGGTCAGCAATATGCGCCAGCGCCTGCTGTGGGGCGACGACCATGCCGTGCTTATGCGGCCCGACCACCCCTGCGCCGGCGGCCTGGACCGCGAGACCTACCTCGCCCAGCGCCACGTATTGATCAGCATCTTCCACACCAGCCACCACGACGTCGAGGTGACCCGCACCCTGGAGACGCTGCTGCCGCCGGATAAGGTGCTGTGCCACGTGCCGGGCTTCACCGCCGCCGCCCACCTGGTGCTGCACACCGATGCGCTGGCGACCATCCCGCGCCGCCTGGCCAATGACCTGGCGCAGGACCTCGGCCTGGTCCTGGCCGAGGTGCCGATCGCGCTGGCGCCGCTGCAGCTGGCAATGTATTGGCACGAGCTCCAGCACCGCGATCCGGGCAACCGCTGGCTGCGCGAATTCGTGCGCACGACGCTGCTGGGGCCGGACGCTCCCTGAGTCCCGGACCCGGAGGTCATGCACTTCGCGCATGACCTGCATGCGGCCGCCGGCATGGCCTTCGTGAGCTCGGGCAACTATGCTTCGGGAAACGAACGGTTTCACGGAGGCCAGCATGTCCGACCATCTTTTCACTTCCTCCGCGCCGGCGCGCGCCGCCGCCGCGATGCTTCCGCTGCTGCTGGCGGGCTGCATGTCCTTCGGGCCGCAGGGCGAACGCGCCCAGCTGCGCGATGCGGCCGGCGTGCCTTCCGGGCGCGCCATCGCGGCCCTGGCGGCGCCCGAGGCGGCATGGCCGGCCCAGGACT
>NZ_JAGKSG010000036.1:0-46912 GCF_018119385.1 Massilia sp. AB1
GCCCGGGGGGGGGGGGGGGGCGCGGGCGGGGGGGGGGGGGGGGGGGGGGGCCCCGGGGGGGGCCCCCCCCCCCCGCCCGCCCCGGCCCCCCCCCCCCGCCCCCCCCGGGGGGGGGGGGGGCCACGGTTTCATGGCTAGTGGAAGTAGCTGATCAAAGTGGTTCCTAGTGCACCACATCGGCGACCGGCACGCCGAAATCCGGCGTACCGTCGGCGCGCCAGCGAATCACCTGCGCCCGCGTGTGGCGATTCGGATCATGCAGCGAATCCCCCTTGATCTCCTGGTAGTTGCGCGCGTGGTAGACCAGGATGTCGGTCTTGCCGTCCGGGCTCGTCGTAAACGAATTGTGGCCGGGGCCGTACTGGCCGGTGGCCGCGCTGCTGGCCAGGACCGGCGCCGGCGACTTGCTCCACGCCGCCGGATCAAGCAGGTTGGCGCTGTCGCTGGCGCTCAGCATGCCCAGCGCGTAATTGGCGTCGGTCGCGCTGGCAGAATAGGTCATGAACACGCGGCCGTTCTTGACCAGCACGGCGGGCGCCTCGTTGACGTCGAACTTGATCTTCTCCCACGCATAATCCGGCTTGGTCAGCAGCGTCGCCTTGCCCGCGATCGACAGCGGCGTATCCATCTTCGCGATATACACGGCGGTCATGTGCTTGTCGGAGCCCTGCGGACGCTGGGTCCAGACCAGGTAGCGCTGTCCCTTCAGGGCGAAGGTCGTCGCATCGAGCGCGAACGACTCCCATCCGGTCTTCAGCTGGCCCCGTTCGACCCACTGCCCTTCCAACGGATTGGCGGCGGCGTTCTCCAGCACATACAGGCGGATGTCGAAGGGCGCGTCAAGCCGTCCCGCTGTGAAGTAGAGATACCACTTGCCGTCGATGTGATGCAGCTCCGGCGCCCAGATGTTGCGGCTCATCGCTCCACTGTCGTGGCGGCGCCAGATGGTCTTCGTCTCCGCCTTCGCCAGGCCGTTCAGGTCGCGCGTGCGGCGCAGCTCGATGCGGTCGTATTCCGGAACGGTGGCGGTGTAATAGTAGAAGCCGTCCGCATGCAGGGTAACGTGCGGGTCGGCGCGCTGCATCACCAGTGGGTTGGCGAATTCAGCGGCGGCGGCTGCACTGGACAGCAACAAAGCGCTTGCCAGGGCCAGGGCCAGGCGGTGTGTGGTCATGCTCGTGTCTCCGGAATCGTTATCCTGACGAGCGTGACCTCTGCCCATCAGCTAAACCGATGGTACGGAAAGCCCTGCACTTTGATCCAATAACTTTTTTACTCGGACCGATACGATTTTCGTCGCGCCAGCTCGCGGTCGAGCGCATTGGCGAAGTTCTGGCGGTCGGCCTGGCTGAAGGCGGACGGTCCGCCGGTATCGACGCCGCTGCCGCGCAGCTCCTCCATGAAGGCGCGCATCGTCAGCTGCTGGGCGATGGTGTCCTTGGTGTACCACTCGCCGCGCGGGTTCAGCGGCAAACCGCCCTTCTCCAGCACCAGCGAGGCGAGCGGGATATCGCCGGTCACCACGATGTCGCCCGCGCTGACGCGCTCGACGATTTCGGCATCGGCCGCATCGGCCCCCGCCGGCACCTGCAGCGCGCGGATGAAGCGCGAGCCCGGCACCCGGATCAGCTGATTCGCCACCAGGGTGACGTTCAGCTGCAGGCGCTCGGCGACCCGGAACAGGATATCCTTGATGACCGCGGGACAAGCGTCGGCGTCGACCCAGATATGCATGAATGAGATGGAAAAAGCGCTGGAGACCAGCCGGATGGCCATTGTAGCCGCAAAGGGAATAACGCCAGAAGCCTCGGACGTCCTCGCTGACGCCTTAACAAATGGTAACTATTTGCCCTCTTTTCTTGGGCACGATCTGTTACGCTCGGAACATCATATCTATTTCCGAGAGGAACCAAATGATGACCAGACAGCACTGGACTCTTCTTCTCACGCTGTGCGCATCGTCGGCTTGGGCGATCGAGGCGCCGATCCGCAGCGTGACCCTGTATCCCGGCAGCGCCACCGTGGAGCGCGTGGTCGAGGTGGCGCCCGGCACGACCCAGGTCGAGATCACCGGTCTGCTGGCCAACTTCAATACCGACACGGTCCGCCTGCAGGCCGACCCAGGCATCCAGGTGGGCCAGGTGGTCACGCGCGACCTGGGGAGGACCGAGAGTCCCAGCCCGCGCGAGGCCGACCTGGAAGCCAGGATCCAGGCGCTGCAGGACCAGATCGCCGTGATCGACGCCGACTACAAGGCGGCGCAGCTGGTCCAGGGCTACCTCGAGCGCCTGGGCGGCGGCGACACCGCGGCCGGCCGCGCCGCGCCCGCCGACGGAAAATCGCTGCTCGGCACCCTCGACGCCATCCGCAAGGGCGGCGGCGATGCGCTGGAACGCATGCACAACGCCGAGCTCAGGAAGCGCGCGCTGGCCAAGCAACTGGACGTCCTCAAGCGCGACCTCGCCAAGGTGCAGGCCAATACGCGGGACAGCCGGATCATGACGATCGCCGTCGCGGCGAAGCAGGCGGGTAAACTGGTCCTTTCCTACCAGGTGACGCGCGCCGGCTGGAAGCCGACCTACCGCGCCTCGCTGGACTCGAATGCCTCCACCATCGATCTGGAGCGCCTGGCGTCGATTTCGCAAAAGACGGGCGAGGACTGGAGCAAGGTCAAATTGCGCCTGTCGACCGGCCAGCCCAACCTGTCCGCGCATGCGCCCAATCCTTCTCCATGGCTCCTGAATTACCAGCCGCCGCAAGCGGTGTCGGAGATGGCTTACGCGCCTTCCGCGCCACCGCCTCCTCCCGCGCCCCGCATGGCGGTGGGAGCGTCGGCGCGCAGCGCAGCGGACGACTACGTGGCGCCGGTAGTGGAAACGCAGGGTAACTTCACCACCGAATTCGAGGTGCCGGCCAGGGTCGACCTGGCTGCGGACGGCCGCGAGATCTCGGTCGGGCTGGGCGCACAGAGCCTGCAGGTCAAGCAGCGCGTCCGCATTGCTCCGCGCACCAGCAACGACATCGCGGTGCTGACCGCGGAGACGACGCGCCCCGGCGGCGTCTGGCTGCCCGGCCAGGTGCAGTTGCGCCGCGACGGTTCCTACGTCGGCGCGCTGCACTGGGATCCCCAGTCCAGCGACCGGCTGACGCTGTCCTTCGGCCGCGATCCCCTGACGCGCGTCGCCATCGAGCATCGCAACGAGATGTCGGGCCAGACCGGCTTCTTCAAGCGCGACAACGAAAAGCGCATCGCCGACACCTACGCGGTGACCAGCTTCCACCGCCAGCCGATCGACATCCTGGTGCTGGAGCCGACCCCGGTCAGCCAGTCGGACAAGGTCAGCGTGAAGATCGCGTTCGATCCGGAACCGAACGTCAGGGACTGGGAACAGCGTCGCGGCCTGGTCGGCTGGGAGCGTTCGCTCAAGCCGAACGAGACCGCCCGCTTCAAGGTCGATTACGTGATCGACTATCCGAAGGAAGGCTCGGTGCAGGGCCTGTAATCAAGGAGCGAGGCGCCGGCTGTACGTGTGGAACACCTCGTCGCGCGTCCAGCCGAGCGCTTCGTACAGCGACTGCGCCACGAGATTGGTCTTGGCCGTGGTCAGGTCCATGCGCGCCTTGCCCTCCATCCTGGCCAGCGCCTCGGCCGCGAGCAGCAGCGCTCGCCCTACTCCGCCTTGCCGTGCGTCGGGGGCGACAAACAGGTCGTAGAGCACGTAGATGGGCGCCGCTTCGACCGAGCAGAAACTGGGGTAGAGCTGGGAGAAGCCCACGATCTCCCCAGCCGCATTCTCCGCCACCAGCTGCCGCGATTCGCGGTTGAGGAAGCGCTGTTCGACGAAGCTGCGGGCGAGTTCCGCATCCGGCGCCTGCTCATAGAATTGCCGGTACAGATCGAACAGCTTGGCAATGTGCGGGAGATCGTCGTGCGACGCATCCCTGGTGCGGATGGACATGATGGAACCCTGGGCCTAAAGCGCGGAATCATTGCATAAGCCTGCGGCTGGCGCAATGCCAGGTGCATGACTACCCCTTCCGGCGTAGGCGCGGCGGAAGGGGCAAGGACGCTCAGTCCTTCTTGCGGCGGCGCGCGGCCATCAGGCCGGCCATGCACAGCATCGGCAGCACCAGCGCCACGGTCGAGGGTTCCGGCACCTGGGCCACGATGGAGAAGGTGTCGCCTGCGCGCAGGCCGGAGGTATCCAGCACCCAGTCGGCCTGGCCCTGCAGGCCCAGCGGATTCCCGAAGTGCAGCTCGGCCGGCTCGGCCTGGGCGAAGTGGATGCCCACGCTGTCGGCGTCGTGCTTGACGCTGCCCAGCGTCCCGAAAGCCGGGGTCACGCTGCCGGCGCCGACGAGGCCGATGCCCTGGAAGTAAAAATTGAAGTGCGAGAACGGCATGCCGCTCAGGTTCAGCACCATGGCGCTCAGGCTCAGCGGACCCAGCAGATCCTCTTCCTGCAGCACGAAATCCAGGCGGGTAGCCGTGAGATCCTGCAGGTCGAGGTTGAAGGACACCAGGCCCGGCGCGCTGTAATCAATGGCGGCGTTGGCCGGCGAGCCGGAGGCCGACAGCAGGACTGCAGCCTGCGCGCCGCTGGAGAACATCAGTGCCGCGAAGGCGGCGGCGATCGTCTTGGTGAATTGCATGTTGATTTCCCTGTGATGGATGGCGTTGATTACAAAGGCCCCTTGGCCCACGGACCCGAAATCGCGAAAGTCACGCCCGGGGTCTGGATGTTGACGAACAAGTAGCGGCCGGTCGGGTCGAAGCAGGCGCCGGCGAACTCGTTGTCGCGATGGTCGTCCGCCAGCGAGGCCAGCTTGCCCGCGCCCTGCAGCTGTGCCGCGGTCAGGTTGATGTTGTTCTTCGCGAAGATGTAGGCATCCCCTGCTCCGGTCAGGCCCATCAGGCGCTGGCCGAAGCCGTACATGTCGGTAGCGGCGGTGGAGGCGTCTTCGCAGATCAGGATGGCGTTGCGCGGGCTCACGGTGAGGTTGTCGCCCATGTTGCCCACCAGCGGGCTCGGGCTCGAGTAGATGCATTTGAGGACCTGGGTCGCCAGGTCCAGTTCCCAGATCGCGCCGCGCTGCACCGCGCCGCCCGAGGTGTCCATGACATACATCTTGCCCTGCGCGTACCAGATGCCCTCGCCGCGGTTCATGCGCGCTGCGCCCTGCAGCCAGCCCTGCACGAAGGGACCGGCCGCATTGGTGATCGTCACGCCGGAAGGGCCGGTGGCGTTGCCGCGGTCGGCGTCCGGGTTGGCGATCGGCACCCACTCCAGTTCATAGCTGGCGTTGACCGAGGCCACCGCCAGGTTGGCGTTCTGGACGCCGCGCACGCGCGCCATCTGCAGGATCCCGCCCCGGGCCAGCGAACCCGGAGCGCCGGTGCGGATGTCCGGCACGTAGCGGTAGAAGCCCGATTTGCCGGACGAATCCTCGGTCTGGTAGACGAAGCCGGTGGCGGGATCGACGGCCGCGGCTTCGTGGGCGAAGCGGCCCATGCCGATGATCGGCTGGCCCGTGGTTTGGGCCGGATCGGCCGTCACTTCGAACACGTAGCCGTGTTTCTTGCCCGAGGCGCTGACGGCATCGGAGCCGACTTCCTCGCAGGTGAGCCAGGTACCCCAGGGCGTGATGCCGCCGGCGCAGTTGGTCTGGGTGCCGCCCAGGCTCGGCGTCATGCTGACCCAGCTGCCATCGCGGAAGAGCAGGTTCGTGGTGCCGCCGCCGAACTTGTTGGCGGTGGAATTGCTGACATTGCCGCCGTCGTAGACACCGATGGCGTTGATGAAGTTGCCGGCGCCGGTGCCGCCGATCTCGTGGTTACGCACCAGCACCAGCTCGGTGCTGCGCCCCACCTTGCGCGACGCGATCACGCCCATGCCGTCGTGGCCGCCCGGGCAGGTTTTACCGTCGGTCATCAGGTCGCCGCGCCAGCCGAAGCTCTTGTAGCTGAAGCCGGCCGGCAGCTGCAGCAGCGGCAGGCCGGTGCTCAGGTCGTTGACGGGCGCGATCGGGCCGTACGGGCTGTCCACCAGCGTGGTGGAACCGTTGGCGGCCATGGCCTGCTGGGCCTGCATGGCGGCGAAAGCCCCGACGAAAGGCAGGGCCGAAGCACCGGCCAGGCCCTTGAGCAGATTGCGTCGCGACGGCGACAATTCTTTGTCAGTCATTGAACTTCTCCATCTTTGTGGATGCCATATGTCCCCACCCCCATGGCACGGACCGATGCATTTAAACAAACAAAAATGTCGGTTCAATGACAACAAAACGGCAACATTGCTGCATTAACCCGTGCAGGCGCCGCTCGCCGCGAGCGCGGCAAAAGCTTTAGAATCGCTGTCTTCTGCTCAACAGTTCTTGCTCGACAAGACAGGATTCATCCATGAACAAGCTGGCGCTCTATTTCCGCCTGGTCCGGGCCGACAAGCCGATCGGCATCCTCCTGCTGCTGTGGCCCACCCTGTGGGCGCTGTGGATGGCCTCCGGCGGCGTGCCGGACATGATGGTGCTGGCGATCTTCGTGCTCGGCACCGCCCTGATGCGCTCGGCCGGCTGCGCGATCAACGATTACGCGGACCGCGACTTCGACCGCCATGTCAAGCGCACCGTCGACCGGCCCCTCACCAGCGGCAAGATCCGCGGCTGGGAAGCGGTGATGGTGGCGCTGGTGCTGTCCTTGATCTCTTTCCTGCTGATCCAGCCCCTGAACACGCTGACCAAGCAGCTGTCGGTGGTGGCCCTGGTGGTGGCCGGCACCTATCCCTACTTCAAGCGTTTCTTCGCCATTCCCCAGGCCTACCTGGGCATCGCCTTCGGCTTCGGCATCCCGATGGCCTTCGCCGCAGTGCAGGACCAGGTGCCGGCCGTGGCCTGGTGGCTGCTGGTGGCGAACGTGTTCTGGGCCGTGGCCTACGACACCGAATACGCCATGGTCGACCGCGACGACGACCTCAAGATCGGGATCCGCACCTCGGCCATCACCTTCGGCCGCTTCGACGTGGCCGCCGTGATGCTGTGCTACGGCGCCGCCCTGGCCATCGACCTGGTGTGCGGCTGGGTCCTGGGCCTGCGCTGGTGGTTCTTGGCCGGCATCGTGGTCGCCGCCGGACTGGCGCTCTACCACTACACTCTGATCCGCCACCGCGAACGGATGGCCTGCTTCAAAGCCTTCCGTCACAACAATTGGCTGGGCGCGGCATTGTTCAGCGGTGTCGCACTAGACTATGCATTCAGGTAATATTGCTCAAAAGGCATTCACTCCACCACAAAGAGGTCCTC
Organism: Massilia sp. AB1; assembly: GCF_018119385.1. Classification (NCBI taxonomy): domain Bacteria; kingdom Pseudomonadati; phylum Pseudomonadota; class Betaproteobacteria; order Burkholderiales; family Oxalobacteraceae; genus Massilia; species Massilia sp. AB1. The sequence goes on from NZ_JAGKSG010000036.1 coordinate 7,294, forward strand.
ATGATTGAAAAGATCCCTACCCAAACCGGCACCCGCGAACAACTGGTGGCCGACCTGAAGACCGTGATCCATGACGCGGAAGCCTGGCTGCGCAACGGTGGCGCCCTCGGCGGCGAAGAACTCAAGGCCAAGTTCGAGACGACTCTGGCGAGCGCCAAGGCCGGTCTGGCCCACTACCAGGAAACCGTGGTCGATGCGGCCAAGAAGACCGACGAGTACGTCAAAGAGAATCCGTGGAAATCGGTGGGCCTGGGCGCCGCGGTCGGTGTCGTGGTCGGCATGCTGATCGCCCGCAAGTAATGAGTATCTCCACGGCGGTAGGCAGGATAGGCAGCACCGTGCTGGCCATGGCGCGCACGCGCCTGGAGCTGGCCACGGTGGAGCTGCAGGAGGAAACGCAGCGCCTGTTCGGCTACCTCGCCTGGGCGCTGGCGGCCGCGGTCCTGGCGCTCGGCGCCCTCGTCCTCGCCGTGCTGTTCGTGCTGGTGCTGTTCTGGGACACCCATCGCCTGCTGGCGGTGGGCGGCATGACGGTCCTGTTCGCGCTTGGCTGCGGGTTCGCGGTCATGAAGCTGCGCACCGGACTGGCTTCGCGTCCGCCGCTGCTCGGCGCCACCCTGGCCGAGCTGCGCAAGGACGTCGAGTTCGCGAAAGGAGAGCAGGTAGATGGGCACTAAATCCGAGATGCTTGCGGCCCGCCGCGCCGAACTGGTGGCGCGCTGCGCCACGCAGCGCGCCGTCGTCGCGCACGAGTTCGCGGTGCTGAAGTCGCCCGAGACCCTGGGCGTCGTCCCCGCCTACGTCAGCGCGCACAAGAAGACCGCCCTGATCGTGGCCGGTGTGGCGGCGGGCTTCCTCGCCACCAAACCCAAGTGGGCGGTTGGCCTCGTCACCGCCGGCGTGTCGCTCTACAAGTTCGCCCAGCGCGCCCTGCCCGTACTCAGGTGGAAGGGCTTCGAGGTGCACTGAGCGCGCCGCCCTCCCCCGCATTCGAGCCCGCCATGTGCGGGCTTTTTCTATTCCGCCAGCTCATCCATACCTAGCACAAGCGCTTGCCCGCACGATTGAAGATTGGCGCAGATGCAACGTTTTTTGCTGTTTGCAGAAATAAATTTTTAACGCCCGTATGCACGTTTGACGTGCATATATGCCGACGGAATACTCATCAGGCGGTACCACGGAAATGCCGTGTTTCACCGGAAGCATCCCAAGACAACAACAGATCAAGAGGAGCACAGTCGTGAGATCATCCCGTCGTCGTTTTTCACTCGTCGCAGCACTGGTCCTGGCATTGGGCGCACAAGGCCCGCTTGCCGGCGCCGCATCGGCCGGCATCCTGCCCGGCGCCTCGTCCTCCGGCACCCTGGCCGCGGCCAAGATCGACAGCCTGTTCGCCCAGGAACTCAACAAGCAGCTCACCAATGTCTACTACGACGTCATCGTCGTGTTCGACAAGAAGGAAAGCACATCGCGCCTGTCGGTCCTTGGGCGTAAGGTCAAGACCTATAAAGTGCTGCCGATGGCGCGCATGCTGCTGACCAAGGCCGAGATCAACCAGGTGGCCGGCTGGCCCGAGACCCGCTTCATCGAGCCGAGCCGCAGCCAGCGCCTGTTCAATGCCGAAGGCCGGGCCATGACCAAGGCCGAGGAAGTGCAGCGCGTGCTGGGCCTGGACGGCAGCGGCGTGACGGTGGCCATCATCGACACGGGCGCCGACGGCCTGCATCCGGACCTGGGCAACGTCAAGAAGAACTACGCGGTGGCGGGCGCGCTGGGCATCGATCCGACCCAGGTCTACATCTCGCTGACGCCGGACGGCATCGATGTCGAGACCTCGGTCATCGAACAGCATACCGGCCTGCTGGGCGCACAGTGGAACACCGACGAATACGGGCACGGCACCCACTGCATCGGCACCATCGCCGGCACCGGGATGGAATCCGACGGCAACCTGCGCGGCATGGCGCCCAAGGCGAACATCATCAGCTATGCCACCAGCACCGGCATCAACCTGCCCTTCACGCTGGAAGCCTACGACCACGTGATCGCCAGCAAACGCGACGGCGTGGCCGACATCCGCGTGCTCAGCAACTCATGGGGCAGCTCCTCCTACGAACCCTTCAATCCCAACCGCTCGACCAACGTCGCCTCGCGCCTGGCGTACGAAGCGGGCATCCTGTCGGTGTTCGCGGCGGGTAACGACGGACCAGGCCCGAACACGATGAACCCGTATTCGAACGCGCCTTACGCGCTGGGCATCGGCGCCACCAACAAGGCCTACGGCATGGCCGACTTCTCGTCGCGCGGCCGTCCGGAAGGTAACCATGACCGCGAGCTTGCGCTGGCCAACCTGAAGGCATTCATGGCCGCCAGCGCCGAGGAGCAGGCCGCCTGGGACCACGCTGCCCGTCCGCTCGGCATCGACCGCCCGGCCATCGTGGCGCCGGGCGAGAACATCGTGTCGAGCCAGAATCCTGTCCACCCGATGACCACCAGCGGCACCTTCTACGGCGCGGCCTCCGGCACCTCGATGGCGACGCCGCACGTGAGCGGCATCGCGGCGCTGGTGCACCAGGCCCAGGACGTCAAAGGCGGTGCGCGCCTGTCGCCGCTGGACGTGATCCGCGTGCTGGAAGTCACGGCCAACAAGGAGGTCATGCAGGGTTACGACACCTTCGACGCCGGCGCCGGCTTCATCGACGCGCGCAAGGCGGTGGACGCGGTCACCGCCGGCGCGATCCCGGCTGCCGTGACCTCGAACGACCTGGTGCACTTCAATCCGGGCCCGGTGCGCGTCGACAGCGGCAGCTATGCGGGGACGGCCACGCTCAATTCCTTCCAGACCAATACGGGCTATGGACTGCACAAGGTGACGGTTGAACCGGGGGCGATGAAGCTGTTCGCGGATGCGCAGTGGGACCTGGAGGCCAACAACCTGTACATCACGCTGTATGCGCCGGGTGTCGATCCGGCCGGCGGTGTCAACTTCGCTGCGCAATCGGCGGGGCTGACCACTATCCAGAAATATCGCTCGGTCGAGGTCAAGTACCCGGTGCCGGGCGAGTGGCATGTGCGGGTCGATGGACGCGTGAACCTGCTGTCGACGGCGTATACGGGCAAGTACGAAGTGACGGTGCCTGACAATGTGCCGCCGACCGCGGAGCTGAGCGTCAGCAGCACCAAGGTCAGCGGGGATCAGCCGGTGGCGATCAATGCCAAGGTTGGCGACGGCAATGGCGTGGCGAACGTGACCGAGGCTCGCGTGACGGTGTCGACCAGCGCGGGCAAGGTGCTGTACAGCTTCGACAAGTCGGCTTTCGTGCAGCAAGGCGATGTGCTGGTGTTCTCGAAATCGGTGCTGTTGTCGGGGAAGGCGCCGTGGACCGTCGAGGTGCGCGCGGTGGATGCTGGGGGACAGCAAGCCGTGAAGCAAGTGACGATCGGGCGCAAATAAGCGTTCGTAGTTTGCTTGCAAACTTGGGTTCCCGCCTTCGCGGGAACGACGGGCTAAGGTAGCGGGCTACGATCAGTAGCTGTGGACGCCAACCTTAAAACCGTCGTTCCCGCGGAGGCCGGAACCCAAGTTACTTCCCTCTGCCGGCTTGCCGGCAGCACTTCAATCTTTACCTAGCTCGTCGCCAAGCTCACGCCCCCGCGCCGCAGCCGCCTTCATCGCCTCGACGATGGCCTGCTTCACGCCGCTGGCTTCCATGCTGGTGATCGCCGCATAGGTCGTGCCGCCCTTCGACGTCACCCGCTGCCTGAGCACCTCAACGGGATCCTGCGACTGCGCCGCCAGCTGCGCCGCCCCGGTGAAGGTCGCCAGCGCCAGCTCCCTGCCCTGCTCCGCGCTCAAGCCCATCTCGACGGCCGCCTGCTGCATCGCCTCGAGGAAGAAAAACACATACGCCGGCCCGCTGCCCGACACCGCCGTCACAGGATCGATCTTGGTCTCGTCATCCAGCCACACGGTCTTGCCGACCGCGCGCATGACCTGGTCCGCCGCCTCGCGCTGGGCTTCGCTCACACCCGCCTGCGCCACCATGCCGGTAATGCCCATGCCGATCAGGGCCGGCGTATTCGGCATCGAGCGCGCGATGGCGCCATAGCCGCCCAGCCAGCGCGACAGGTCGGCGATGCGGATGCCCGCCGCGATCGACAGCAGCAGCTGGCCGCGCAGTTGCGGCGCCAGGCTGGCGGCCACTTCGCGCATCTGCTGCGGCTTCACCGCCAGCACCACCACGTCGGCGCCCGCGACCTGCTCGCCGATGCCGGACGCCGTGCTCACGCCATACTGCTGCGCCAGGCGCTCGAGCGCGTCGGCGTTCGGATCGACCACGTGCAGGTCGGCCGCGTTGGCAAGCTGTCCGGCCAGGCCGGCGATCAGGGCGGTGGCCATGTTGCCGCCGCCGATAAATGCAATCTTCATCTCACTCCTTGTTGGATGCGTAGGTTCGGGCGCCGAAGATGGCGCTGCCGATGCGCACGATGGTCGCGCCTTCCATGATCGCGGCCTGCATGTCGCCCGACATGCCCATCGACAGGGTGTCGAGCGCCAGGCCATCGAGGCGCAGGCGCTCGGCCAGCGTGCGCAGGCGCGCAAAAGCCTGGCGCTGGAGCGCGACGTCGGCCTGGGGTTCGGGGATCGCCATCAGGCCGCGCAGGCGCAGGTTCGGCAGCTGGGCCACCTGGCGCGCCAGTTCCGGCACCTCGTCCTCGTGCGCGCCGCTCTTGCTGGCCTCGCCGCTGATGTTGACCTGGATGCAGACATCCAGCGGCCCCAGCTCCGGCGGACGCTGCTCGGACAGGCGCTGGGCGATCTTCAGGCGCTCCACCGTGTGTACCCATTGGAAGCTGGACGCGATCGGTCTTGTCTTATTGCTCTGGATCGGACCAATGAAATGCCATTCGACAGGCGCCTCGGGTTGCGCGCGCGCGACGAGCGCAATTTTGTCGAGCGCTTCCTGCAGGTAGTTTTCACCGAAGGCCTGCTGGCCCGCCGCCATCGCCTCCAGCACCGCTTCCGCTGGGAAGGTCTTCGAAACGGCCAGCAGCTGGACGCTGGAACGGGGCCTGTCTGCGGCCTCGGCGGCACTGGCGATTGTCGCTTCGACAGCTTGCAAGTTCTCAGCGATTGTGGACATAATGATTTTCTATAGGAAATATTTTTCAGTCGAGACGAGGGCTTTGCTCCCCCGGCGCGGCACAGGGATTATAAATGGACATTTCGGAATTACTCGCCTTCTCGGTCAAGAACAAAGCCTCGGACTTGCACCTCTCGGCCGGCCTGCCGCCGATGATCCGCGTGCATGGCGACGTGCGCCGCATCAACCTGCCGCCGCTGGAGCACAAGGACGTGCACGGCATGATCTATGACATCATGAACGACGGCCAGCGCAAGCAGTACGAAGAAGTGCTGGAGTGCGATTTCTCGTTCGCGATCCCGGGCCTGGCGCGCTTCCGCGTCAACGCCTTCAACCAGGAGCGCGGCGCTGCCGCGGTGCTGCGTACCATTCCGTCCAAGATCCTGTCGCTGGAAGAACTGAACGCGCCGAAGATCTTCGCCGACCTGGCGCTCAAGCCGCGCGGCCTGGTGCTGGTCACCGGCCCCACCGGCTCGGGCAAGTCGACCACCCTGGCGGCGATGATCAACCACCTGAACGAAAACGAGTACGGCCACATCCTCACCATCGAGGACCCGATCGAATTCGTGCACGACTCCAAGAAGTGCCTGATCAACCAGCGCGAAGTCGGCCCGCACACCCTGTCCTTCAACAACGCGCTGCGCTCGGCGCTGCGCGAAGACCCGGACGCGATCCTGGTGGGCGAGCTGCGCGACCTGGAAACCATCCGCCTGGCGCTGTCGGCGGCCGAAACCGGCCACCTGGTGTTCGGCACCCTGCACACCTCCTCGGCCGCCAAGACCATCGACCGTATCGTCGACGTGTTCCCGGCCGAGGAAAAAGAGATGGTGCGCGCGATGCTGTCGGAGTCGCTGCAGGCCGTCATCTCGCAGACTCTGCTCAAGACCAAGGACGGTTCGGGCCGCGTGGCCGCGCACGAGATCATGATCGGCACCCCGGCGATCCGCAACCTGATCCGCGAAGCGAAGATCGCGCAGATGTACTCGGCGATCCAGACCGGCAGCAGCGTCGGCATGCAGACGCTCGACCAGAACCTGACCGACCTGGTGCGGCGCAACCTCATCTCCAGCAGCGCGGCCCGCTTCGCCGCCAAGATCCCGGAAAACTTCCCAGGTTAAGAAACTGCGAGGAATCTCAATGGAACGCGACCAGGCATCCAAATTCATGTTCGACCTGCTGCGCCTGCTGACGGCGAAAGGCGGCTCGGACCTGTTCATCACGGCCGGCTTCCCGCCGGCGATGAAAATCGACGGCAAGATGACACCGGTGTCGAACCAGGCGCTGAGCGGCACGCACACGGCCGACCTGGCGCGCGCCATCATGAACGACAAGCAGGCGGCCGGCTTCGAGCTGACCAAGGAATCGAACTTCGCGATCAGCCCGGGCGATCTGGGGCGCTTCCGCGTCTCGGCCTTCATGCAGATGGGCGCCGTGGGCATGGTGCTGCGCGTGATCACCACGACGATTCCGAAATTCGAAGACCTCGAACTGCCGGAAGTGCTGAAGGATGTGATCATGACCAAGCGCGGCCTGGTCATCATGGTCGGCGCCACCGGTTCGGGCAAGTCGACGACCCTGGCGGCGATGGTGGGCTACCGCAACGAGAACAGCTACGGCCACATCATCACCATCGAAGACCCGGTGGAGTTCGTGCACCCGCACCGCAACTGCGTGATCACGCAGCGCGAAGTGGGCGTGGACACCGACAGCTTCGAAGCGGCGCTCAAGAACTCGCTGCGCCAGGCGCCGGACGTGATCCAGATCGGCGAGATCCGCGACCGCGAGACCATGGAACACGCGATCGCGTTCGCGGAAACCGGCCACCTGTGCCTGGCCACCCTGCACGCCAACAGCGCCAACCAGGCGCTGGACCGCATCATCAACTTCTTCCCGGAAGAGCGCCGCCAGCAGCTGCTGATGGACTTGTCGCTCAACCTGAAGGGCCTGATCTCGCAGCGCCTGGTCCCGAAGAAGGAAGCCAAGGGCCGCGTGGTGGCGATGGAGATCCTGCTGAATTCTCCGCTGATCTCCGACCTGATCTTCAAGGGCGAAGTCCATGAGATCAAGGAGATCATGAAGAAGTCGCGCGAGCTGGGCATGCAGACCTTCGACCAGGCGCTGTTCGACCTGTACGAAGCGGACAAGATCACCTACGAAGATGCGCTGCGCAATGCGGACTCGGTGAACGACCTGCGCCTGAACATCAAGCTCAACAGCAAACACGCGAAGAACCGCGATTTCTCGGCCGGTACCGAAAGCCTCGGCCTGGTCTGAGTCGCGCAAGGCCGTGCCGGGGAGGCACGGCCGTCATCCCATCAGGCCGCGACGGCTTGCACCTCGTAGCGGTTCGGCCGGCCTTCCTGGACTTCGAACACGAGCAGCACGATCCAGCCGACGACCGGCAGGAACATCAGCAGCTGCCACCAGCCGCTGCGGTCGGTGTCGTGCAGGCGGCGGGCGCCGGCGGCGATCGAAGGAAGCAGAGTGGCCAGGCTGAAGATCGCGGACAGCTGCTCGCTGACGATGTTCAGCCCGACGGAGACCAGCACCAGGAACAGCCAGAACCACCAGTACTCGGAGCGCGAAGCGGTGCCCTCGAAGGTGGCATATTTGCGGAAGCAGGTGGAAATCGATTCGGTAAATGTCATTGTCGCTCTCGTGAAATAAAGCCGTGGGACGGCAGGTTTGATTCAGGAGAGCAACATAGCACGGTCGTCTTGAGTAAAAAGGCGCACATTCTCACTTTCCGGCGGCAACCGGCACGCCGCCCGGCATTGTCGTAAACTTCAGCTTTTCCAAGATGGAGACAAGAATCATGAGCGTCTACGACTTCCAGGCCGCATCCCTTGACGGCAAGCCCGTCGACCTTGGCGCATTCCGCGACAAGGTCCTGCTCATCGTGAACACCGCCAGCGAATGCGGTTTTACCCCGCAATACAAAGGCCTGGAAGAACTGCACCGCCGCTATGCCGGCCAGGGCCTGGCCGTGCTGGGCTTCCCCTGCAACCAGTTCGGCAAGCAGGAACCGGGCACCGAAGCCGAGATCGGCGCCTTCTGCGAAAAGAACTACGGCGTCAGCTTCCCCATGTTCGCCAAGATCGACGTCAATGGCGACAACGCCCACCCGCTCTACACCTACCTGAAAGGCGAAGCGCCCGGCGTGCTCGGCACCGAGGGCATCAAGTGGAACTTCACCAAGTTCCTGGTCAACAAGGACGGCAAGGTCGTCAAGCGCTACGCGCCGCAGACCAAGCCGGAAGAGATCAGCAGCGACATCGAGAAGCTGCTGGGTTGATAAGTTACTGCTGCGGCGAGAAGCGGATCGCCTGGCCGCCGCCCGGCGCCAGTTTCAGCTGCAGCGTATCGCCCGCGGCAACCAGCTTCGTTTCCGTCACCAGGTCGAAGCGGCGCTCGCTGCGGTAGTCGGCCGCGTCGCCGTCGCGGTAGATCTCGGCGACGTAGCGCTTGCCGGCATCCAGGAAGGCAAGGGGCAGCGCCAGGGTGCGCGCCTGCCCGTCGGTGACGGCGCCCACATACCAGTCCTGCGAGCCCCTGGCCTTGCGCGCGATGGTCGCGTACTCCCCTACTTCGCCGTGGATGACGCGGGTGTCGGACCAGTCGGTCGGCACGTCGCGGATGAACTTGAAGGCCGCGGGATACTTCTCGTAGTTCTCCGGCAGGTCGGCCGCCATCACCAGCGGCGAATAGATCACCACGAAGTTGGCCAGCTGCTTGGCCTGGGTCGAATTGAACACCTTGCCGTCCGCGCCCACCAGGCTCAGGACGCCCGGCGTGTAATCCATCGGGCCGCTCAGCATGCGCGTGAATACCAGCTTGGCCTCGTGGTCGACCGCGTTGGGCGGGTTGCCCCAGGCGTTGTACTCGACGCCGCGCGCGCCTTCGCGCGTCAGCCAGTTCGGATAAGTGCGGCGCAGGCCGGTGTCCTTGACCGGTTCGTGGGTGTCGATGGCGATGCGGTATTTCGCTGCCTCAGTCACCGCCTTCACGAAGTGGCGCACGCCGTCCTGCGAGTCGTAGTGGCCGAAGCGCGGCTTGCCGTCGCGGCCCGTGAACAGTGCGCTGCCCGCTTCGTGCACATAGCCGGACTTGATGCTGTCGACGCCGTGTTTTGCGTACAGCTTGTAGGCCGCGTCCATCTGCCTTTCGTAGGCAGGCACGTTGGCGCCGGTCTCGTGGTGGCCGATCAGGCGCACGCCCTTCGATTTCGCATACGCGGCCAGGCCCGGCAGGTCGAAGTCGGGATAGGACTTGGTGAAGCTGAAGTCCGCGCCGCCATGGCCCCAGTCGCTTTCCCAGCCCTGGTTCCAGCCTTCGACCAGCACGCCGCGGAAGCCATTCTTCGCAGCGAAGTCGATATAGCGTTTCGTGTTGGCGGTGTTGGCAGCATGCTTGGGACCCGCGTTCCAGCTCCCCTTATTCAGGTGCATCTCCCACCACACACCCACGAACTTCGACGGCTTGACCCAGGAGACGTCGCCCAGCTTGTTCGGCTCGTTCAGGTTGAGGACCAGGTCCGACATATACAGGCCCGCCGCGTTGTCGGCGATCTGCATGGTGCGCCACGGCGTCGTGAAGGCGCCGTGCTTCACCACCGCCGGGCCGTAGGAAGACGGCGCCAGCATGGCGCGCAGCTTCTGGCCCTCGACCTTGCGCAGCCACATGGAGGCGTAGTCGACCAGCGCCGCTTCGTGAAAGGCGATGTGGGTGCCGTCGTCCAGGCGCACGGTGAGCGGGGTATTGGCGATGCCGATTTCCTTGAGCGGCGCCTTGCGCACCACTTCTTCCAGTCCCGGCAATTCGCCCGCCGGAATCCACCAGGCCGTGGCCGGTTGCGTCACGGTGAACTCGGTCAGCTCGTCGAGGATCTCGACATCGCGCAGTTGCGGCTGGGCCGGGAATTCGTAGCGGAAGCCGACGCCGTCGTCGTAGATGCGGAACACGATGTCGAGACGGCGATTGCCCTTGTTCTTCTGCTCGACCGCGACGCGCAGCTCGCGGTAGCGGTTGCGCACGAACTGGCGCTCGCCCCAGGGCTGCTCCCAGGTCGAATCGTGCTCGCTGACCTGTTGTTCGCGCAGGCTGAAGCCGCCGTCGAGCTTCTGTGCATTGGCCAGGTTGAAGCCCAGGCGCGACAGGCCGATGACTTCCTTGCCGCGCCGCTTGACCGCGTAGCCCAGCTTGCCGCCGCCATCGATCTGCACCTCGACGCCGATCACCTTGTCGGGCGATTCCGCGCTGGCGATGACCTGTTGCGCCCAGGCGGGCAAGGCAAGCGTGAGGGATGCCGCCAGAAAGGCGGCGGTGCGGCTGGTGAGCATATGGTCGGTCTCCTGTGATCGATGCGTCGAAGTAGCAAAACTACCTTATTTCTTCTAACAATGCAGTGTTTACCGCCGGACTTGTAGGGTAATTACCTTACCCAAGCTAAACCGGCGCTTATCTCCTTACGTGCGTGCGGGTACAAAGGCTCGCCCTTCATGCCGCTAGACTTGCCGTGTTCATGCATCCAGACGGCCAGTCCTCATCCCGGGAGTCCATATTGCAGAATTTTCAATGGTTTTTGCTGATCGGCGCCTTGATGGTCGCGCGCGGCTTGTGGGGTCACGCGGTGGCGAAGCTTCCGTTCACCTCGGCCACGATCTACCTGGCGATCGGCTTGTGCCTGGGCCCACTGGCGCTGAACCTGTTCACCTTCGATCCACTGAACGAAGCCGCCCTGCTTGAGCCCGTGGCCGAGGTTGCGGTCCTCATCTCGCTGTTTTCCGCCGCCATCAAGATGCCGGTTCCTTTTATCCTGCCGCGCTGGATGCCCGCGATCAGGCTGGCGTGGCTGGCCATGGGCTTGTCCGTCGCGTGCATTGCCGGCTTCGGCTGGCTGGTCCTGGGACTACCTATCGGCGCGGCGATTCTGCTTGGCGCGATCCTGGCGCCGACCGATCCGGTGCTCGCAACCGACGTCCAGGTGCGGCACGCCGGCGACAAGGACCCGCTGCGCTTTACCCTCACCTGCGAAGCCGGATTGAACGACGGCAGCGCTTTTCCTTTCGTGATGCTCGGGCTCGGGCTGCTTGGCCTGCATGAACTGGGAGATCTCGGGTCGCACTGGCTGCTGGTGGACGTCGTGTGGGCGACCCTGGGTGGGCTGGCCGTCGGCGCCGGGTGCGGCGCCGCGCTGGCCTATCTCAGCGCAGCCTTGCGCAAGCGTTATGCCAGGCACGAGGTGCTGGACGACCTCCTCGGGCTCGGGCTGATCGGGCTCTCGTATGGGATTGCGCTGTCCCTGCACACCTATGGCTTCCTGGCGGTGTTCGCCGCAGGCGTGGCCTTGCGCCAGACCGAGCTGCGCCTGATCCACGCGCCGACGAATCCTGAAGGCCTGCTCGAACCGGAAACGGACGACGCGCATGCCCCTGCCGTCGTGCCGGTCGAACCCACCGTCAGCGGCGGCGCGCTGGTGTTCAAGGAGCACCTCGAGCGCCTGTCGGAGCTGACGCTGGTGCTGCTGCTGGGAGGCGCCGCCACCTGGTACCTGGCGGACTGGCGTCCGTGGGCGCTCGCTTTGTTCGTGTTGTTCGTCGCCCGTCCCGCCAGCGTGCTCGCGAGCATGGCCGGCGCCGGTATCGGTGGCCGCGCCACGGCCATCGCGGCCTGGTTCGGCGTGCGTGGGATCGGTTCGATCTACTACCTGACCTATGCCATCAACCATGGCCTGCCGCCCTCGACTTCGCGCAGCCTGGTGAACGCCACGCTGGCCGTCATCATCCTGTCGATTGTCCTGCATGGCGCCAGCGTGACGCCGCTGCTGAACCGGTTCTGGCGCGATCCCGGCCGCGGCTAGCGGGTCCTGACCTCGGCCACCGCATGCGTGGTGCAGCCGCGGTGCACGTTTTCCAGGAAGCGCACCGCCTCGTCCAGCGTCAGGCCGGCAGGCAGCAGGTGCCCGAGTGCGGCTTCCTCGCTGGCACGGTCGACGCCGAAGGCGATCGCGCGCGAGATATCGCGCGCCTGCCTGCCGTCGCTGTTGTAGAGCGCATCGTAGACGCCGATTTCCTCCCACAGGGGCACGAAGCCCGGACTGGTGCTGTCTTCGAAGACGACCGCGGGCGGCATGCCCTCGTCCTCGCGCAGGAGCTGGAATACAAAACTCATGATCGCGTCCTTTCAAAACAGGCCGCGATGCTACCACGCGCTAGGAAAGTACGCGGTCGAGCAATTCGATCCAGTGCGTGACCGGCGTCGTCGTGCCGGATTGCAGGTGGGTCAGGCAGCCGATGTTGGCCGAGACGATTTCCTCGGCCCCGGTCGCCGCCAGGCTGGCCAGCTTGCGGTCGCGTAGTTCGTGCGCGATTTCCGGGTGCAGCACCGAATACGTGCCGGCCGAGCCGCAGCACAGGTGGTTGTCGCCGCACAGCACCACGTCGACGCCGGCCGCGTGCAGCACGCCCTCGACCTTGCCGCGGATCTGCTGGCCGTGCTGCAGGGTGCACGGCGGGTGGTAGGCCACCCGCTTCGTGATACGGCCTTTGAGCTTGGCCGCCAGCTGGTCCTGGAAGGCCGGCATGATCTCGGACAGGTCTTTCGTCAGCGCCGAGATGCGCTGCGCCTTGGCGGCATAGGCTTCGTCATGGGCCAGCAGGTGGCCGTATTCCTTGACGGTCACGCCGCAGCCGGAGGCGGTCATGACGATCGCCTCGACCTGGTCGACATGGGGCCACCAGGCGTCGATATTGCGGCGCATGTCGTCCAGCCCCGCCGCCTGGTCGTTCAGATGATAGCGCACCGCGCCGCAGCATCCGGCCCTCGGCGCCGTGATCAGCTGCACGCCGAGCGCATCGAGCACGCGCGCCGTGGCGGCGTTGATGTTGGGCGCCATCGCCGGCTGTACGCAGCCGTCCAGCACCAGCATCTTGCGCGCATGCACGCGCGCCGGCCAGCGTCCCGCGGCGCGGGCGGGCTGCAGCTTGTCCTGCAAGTCCTTGCCCAGCAGCGGGCGCACCGCCTGTCCCGTCATGAACGCCGGCTTGAACAGGCTGGTGCGCGGCAGGAATTCCTTGAGCGTAGTGCGCCTGAGCTTGTCCTTGAAGGGACGCGGCACGCGCTCCTCCACCACGCGGCGGCCGATGTCGACCAGGCGGCCGTACTTCACGCCCGACGGACAGGTGGTTTCGCAGTTGCGGCAGGTAAGGCAGCGGTCCAGGTGCAGCTGGGTCTTGCGGGTCGGCTCGGCGCCTTCCAGCACCTGCTTGATCAGGTAGATGCGGCCGCGCGGGCCATCGAGTTCATCGCCCAGCAGCTGGTAGGTCGGGCAGGTGGCGGTGCAGAAGCCGCAGTGCACGCAGGCGCGCAGGATCGCTTCGGCTTCCTCGCCCTCGCGCGTGCCCTTGATGAAATCGGCGAGATTGGTTTGCATGTCAGTACATCCGTCCCGGGTTGAACACGTTCGACGGATCGAAAGAGGCCTTCAGGCGTTCGTGGATCCTGGCCAGCGTCGGCTGCAGGGGCTGGAACACGCCCACGCTCTTGTCGCCGCCGCAGAACAGGGTCGCGTGGCCGCCGCAGGCGCTCACGGTGCGGCGGATCGTGGCGGCGCTATCAGCATCGCCGCCGGCGCGCAGCCAGCGCTGCGCCCCACCCCATTCGATCAGCTGGGAGCCGCCGAGCACGATGGCGCCCGTCGTCGAGGGAACCGACAAGCGCCACAGCGCGCCCTCGCCGGCGAAGAAGGGGTGGCGCTGCTCGCGCAGGCTGGCCCAGAACGGCCCGCAATCGTTCATGACTTCGCCGCCGAGCGAGCGCACGGCGGCATCGACCGCCGCCTGGGCGCCAGACAGGCGCAGCGCCAGCACGCCGTCGTGCCAGCAGCTGCTCGACACCGGCAGCGGCTGGCCGCCCCATTCGTTGAGCTTGCGGATGGCGTCGATCTCGCTCATGCGGAAGCGCAGCGTGGTTTCGGCGAAGGGACGCGGCAACACCTTGACCGAGATCTCCAGCAGCACGCCCAAGGTGCCGAGCGAACCGGCCAGCAGGCGCGAGACGTCATAGCCGGCCACGTTCTTCATCACCTGGCCGCCGAAGCCCAGCACCTCGCCCTTCCCGTCCAGCAGCTTGGCGCCCAGCACGAAGTCGCGCACGGCGCCGCTCGCCGCGCGGCGCGGGCCCGACAGGCCGGCCGCGATGGCGCCGCCCAGGGTGGCGTCGGAGCCGAAGTGCGGCGGTTCGAAGGCCAGCATCTGCTTGCGTTCGGCCAGCACGGCTTCGATCTCGCGCAGCGGCGTGCCGCAGCGCGCGGTGATGACGAGTTCGGTGGGCTCGTAATCGACGATGCCGGCGTGGCCGCGCGTGTCGAGGATCTCGCCCTCCAGGCGCTGGCCGTACCAGTCCTTGGTGCCGCCGCCGCGGATGCGCAGCTTGTGGCCCTTGGCGGCGGCTTCCCGCACCCGTTCCTGTAGTTGTTCGATCGACTGCATGATGGCTCTCTCAGAAACGCGGAAGGTCCGGGAACGGCAGCTCGCCGCCATGGACGTGCAGTTTGCCGAATTCGGCGCAGCGGTGCGGCGTGGGGATCGCCTTGTCCGGGTTGAGCAGCATGAGCGGGTCGAAGGCGCGCTTGACCTCGAAGAAGGCGTCCAGCTCCTTGCGGCCGAACTGCACGCACATCGAATTGATCTTCTCCATGCCCACGCCATGCTCGCCGGTGATGGTGCCGCCCACTTCCACGCACAGCGCCAGGATGGCGGCGCCGAAGGCTTCGGCGCGCTCGAATTCGCCCGGCTGGTTGGCGTCGAACAGGATCAGCGGATGCATGTTGCCGTCGCCCGCATGGAACACGTTGGCGCAGCGCAGGCCAAAAGTCTGTTCCATGCCCTCGATGGCCGAGAGCACCCGCGCCAGCTGCTTGCGCGGGATGGTGCCGTCCATGCAGTAGTAGTCGGGCGAGATGCGGCCCGCCGCCGGGAAGGCGTTCTTGCGTCCGGACCAGAAGCGCACGCGCTCGGCTTCGCTCTGCGACACGGCGATGGCCGTCGCCCCAGCCTTTTCCAGCACCGCGCTCATGCGTTCGATTTCCTCGGCCACTTCCAGCGCCGTGCCGTCCGCCTCGCACAGCAGGATGGCGGCCGCGTCCTGGTCGTAGCCGGCCTTGACGAAAGGCTCGACCATGCGCACCGAGGTGCGGTCCATCATTTCCAGGCCGGCCGGGATGATGCCGGCGGCGATGACGTTGGCCACCGCGTTGCCGGCAGTGACCACGTCGTCGAAGGAGGCCATGATGACCTGGGCCACGGCGGGTTTCGGCACCAGCTTGACCGTCACCTCGGTGACGATGCCGAGCATGCCCTCCGAGCCGATGAACACGGCCAGCAGGTCCAGGCCCGGCGCGTCCAGGCTTTCGCCGCCCAGCTCGACGATCTCGCCGTCGATGGTGGCGACGCGCACGCGCAGCACGTTGTGGACCGTCAGACCGTACTTGAGGCAGTGCACGCCGCCCGAATTCTCGGCCACGTTGCCGCCGATGGTGCAGGCGATCTGCGAGGACGGGTCGGGCGCGTAATACAGGCCGAAGGGAGCCGCCGCTTCCGAGATCGCCAGGTTGCGCACGCCCGGCTGCACGACGGCGGTGCGCGCATAGGCGTCGACGCGTTCGATGCGGTTCATGCGCGCGGTCGAGATCACCACGCCATCCGCGATCGGCAGCGCCCCGCCCGACAGGCCGGTGCCGGCGCCGCGCGGAACGATGGGCACGTTCAGTTCGCGGCACACATCCATGATCGCCAGCACTTCGGCTTCGCTGGACGGCAGGGTGACGATCAGGGGCAGCTGGCGGTAGGCGGCCAGGCCGTCGCATTCGTACGGACGGGTATCTTCGGGGTCGGAGAGCACGCGGCCGTCGGGAAGCCGCTCACGCAGGGCGCTGGCGACCTGCTGCCGTCGTTCGGCATGGCTTGAATCTGATGCGGAAATGGGGGCGGACATGGTCTGATTGTAAGCACAATTGCTGCGATTTGTCGTATGCTCGGCCTATCGTTTTTTTAACACTGTACATTACAAATCATCATGGGCAATCGACTTTCTAAAATCGCGACGCGCACCGGCGACGACGGCAGCACCGGGCTGGGTGACGGCAGCCGTACCGGCAAGGACAGCGCGCGCATCCATGCGCTCGGCGAAGTGGACGAGCTGAACTCCTTCGTCGGCCTGCTGCTGTGCGAAGAGATGCCGGCCGAGCTGCGCGAAGAGCTGGTCTCGATCCAGCACGACCTGTTCGACCTGGGCGGCGAGCTGTGCATCCCCGGCTACCAGATGATCAAGGAAGAGCATGTGGCGCGCCTGGACGGCCTGCTGGAGAAGTACAACGCCGACCTGCCGATCCTGAAGGAATTCATCCTGCCGGCCGGCTCGCGCGCCGCCGCGACCGCTCACGTGTGCCGCACCGTGTGCCGCCGCGCCGAGCGCGCCATCGTGGCGCTGTCCAAGGCCGAGGAGATCCACGCTCATCCGCGTCAATACGTGAACCGCCTGTCGGACCTGATGTTCGTGCTGGCGCGCGTGCTGAACCGCTTCGCGGGCGGCTCGGACGTGCTGTGGCAGCACGAGCGCAAGCGCGGCTGAGATTTACACTTACAACAACTACGGAGACGGCAGCGGTGGACGACTTTATCGGAGTGTATGACGGCGCCCTGAGCCCGGAGCAGTGCGACGCCCTGGTGGCGCGTTTCGACGCCAGCGACAAGGTGGGGCGCGGGCGCACCGGCATGGGCGTGGACGTGGAAAAGAAGGACAGCTACGACATCACGATCACCCAGTTCCCGGAGTGGAACGACGTGAGCGGGATGCTGCTGCAGACCATGTCGCGCCACCTGGAAGAGTACATCGACCGTTACCGCATGCTGGTAATGGGCTCGCTCTCCCCTTCCCTGGCCCATCCGCAGACCGGCAAGCCGACGGCGCTGTCGATGGAGAACTTCGACGAGGTGGGCAAGCCGCATCTCGAGGAGCTGATGCGCACCCTGTACCGGCCGGGCACGATCAACCTGCAGAAGTACATGAAGGGATCGGGCGGATATCACCACTGGCATTCGGAGATTTACCCGCAGAATGCCTCGTGCGAGACGCTGCACCGGGTGCTGCTGTGGCAGTTCTACCTGAACGATGTGGAGGAAGGCGGGGAGACCGAGTTCCTGTACCAGCAGCGCAAGATCGCGCCGAAGAAGGGACGGCTGGTGATCGCGCCGGCGGGGTTCACGCATACGCACAAGGGGCATATGCCGACGAGCGGGGACAAGTATATTGCGACGTCGTGGATTTTGTATCAGCGGGCGGAGACGCTGTTCGGCAAAGCTTGAGCGTTGCGTTACCCCCAAAACCGTCATTCCGGCCTTCGCCGGAATGACGGTTTTGGGGGTAACAATGAAAAAGGGGTTCTGGCTTACGCACAGAACCCCTTTTTGCATCTGGACGCTCAGCGTCAGATATTGTTGACCACCAGCCTCGGCTCCCCACCCGCAAACCGCTGGCGAATCGACGCCGCGATGCCTTTGGCATCCAGCCCCACCGAGGCCAGCAGCGCCGCAGGATCGCCCTGGTCGATGAACTTGTCCGGCAAGCCCAGCATCAGCACCTTCTTGGCCAGGCCCTCAGCGGCCAGCGCTTCGGCCACGGCAGCGCCCGCGCCGCCCATGATGCAGCCCTCTTCCACCGTCACGATGTACTCGTGATCTTTCGCCAGGCGCTTGACCAGCTCCACATCCAGCGGCTTCACGAAGCGCATATTGGCCACGGTCGCGTTCAGCTCTTCGCCGGCCGCCAGGCTCGGCGCCACCATCGAACCGAAGGCCAGGATCGCGATGTCCTTGCCCTCGCGGCGCACCACGCCCTTGCCGATCTCGATCGAGCTCAGCTCCTGCTGGATCGCCGCGCCGACACCGGCGCCGCGCGGATAGCGCACCGCCGCCGGACCCGGGTAGTGATACCCCGTGGTCAGCATCTGGCGGCATTCGTTCTCGTCCGACGCGGCCATGACGACCATGTTCGGGATGCAGCGCAGGTAGGCCAGGTCGTAGTTGCCCGCGTGGGTCGCGCCGTCGGCACCCACCAGGCCCGCGCGGTCGAGCGCGAAGGTCACGTCCAGGTTCTGCAGCGCCACGTCGTGGATCAGCTGGTCGTAGGCGCGCTGCAGGAAGGTCGAGTAGATCGCCACGACGGGTTTCAAGCCTTCGGTGGCAATGCCCCCGGCGAATGTGACCGAATGCTGCTCGGCGATGCCCACGTCGAAGTAGCGCGACGGGTATTCCTGGTGGAAGCGCACCATCCCCGAGCCTTCGCGCATCGCCGGCGTGATGCCGACCAGGCGCTTGTCGACGGCCGCCATGTCGCACAGCCAGTTGCCGAACACTTCGGTGTAGGTGATCTTGCTCGGCGCGCTGGCCGGCTTGATGCCTTCCGCCGGATTGAACTTGCCGGTGCCGTGGTACAGGATCGGCTCGGCCTCGGCCAGCTTGTAGCCCTGGCCCTTCTTGGTCACCACGTGCAGGAACTGCGGGCCCTTGAGCTTCTTGATGTTCTCCAGGGTCGGAATCAGGGATTCCAGGTCGTGGCCGTCGATCGGGCCGATGTAGTTGAAGCCGAATTCCTCGAACATCGTGGCCGGGACCACCATGCCCTTGGCATGTTCTTCCAGCTTGCGCGCCAGGTCCAGCATCGGTCCCGGCAGCACGCTGCGGCCGACGTTCTTGGCGGCGGCGTAGAACTGGCCGCTCATCAGGCGCGCCAGGTAGCGGTTGAGCGCTCCCACCGGCGGCGAGATCGACATGTCGTTGTCGTTCAGGATCACCAGCAGGTTGATGTCGTCTTCCACGCCCGCGTTGTTCAGGGCCTCGAAGGCCATGCCGGCGGTCATGGAGCCGTCGCCGATGACGGCGATGGCGTGGCGGTCCTCGCCTTTCAGCTTGGCCGCCTGGGCCATGCCCAGGGCCGCCGAGATCGAGGTCGACGAGTGGGCGGTGCCGAAGGTGTCGTACTCGCTCTCGTCGCGCTTCGGGAAGCCCGACAGGCCGTTCAGCTGGCGCAGGGTCGGCATGCGCTCGCGGCGGCCGGTGAGGATCTTGTGCGAATAGGTCTGGTGGCCCACGTCCCACACGATGCGGTCGCGCGGGGTGTTGTACACGTAGTGCAGCGCGATGGTCAGCTCGACGGTGCCCAGGTTGGACGACAGGTGCCCGCCGGTCTTGGAGACCGAGTCCAGCAGGAACTGGCGCAGCTCATGGGCGAGCGGGGTCAGTTGCGTGCGCGGGAGCTGGCGCAGGTCGGCGGGTTCGTTGATGGTTTCTAGCAGTTTCATTTATGCCTTCCGCTGCACGATCAGGTCCGCGAGTTCGCGCAGCCGCTGTGCTTGTTCTCCGAATGGCGCCAGCGCCTCATGCGCTTCGCGCCGCAATTGCTCGGCCAGCGCCCGCGACGGCTCCAGCCCAAGGATCGACACATAGGTCGGCTTGTTGTCCGCGGCATCCTTGCCGGCGGTCTTGCCGAGCGTGGCCGAATCGGCCGTCGCGTCGAGCACGTCGTCCACCACCTGGAAGGCCAGGCCGATGGCTTTCGAATAGGTGGCCAGCGCTTCCAGCTCGCGCGGCTCCAGGTCGCGGCCGGCCATGGCGCCGAGGATGACCGAGACGCGCAGCATGGCGCCGGTCTTGAGCTGGTGCATGCGCTCCAGTTCTTCGCGGGTCAGGGACAGGCCGACGCTGTCCAGGTCGATCGCCTGGCCGCCGCACATGCCTTTGGTCCCGGCCGCTTCGGCCAGCAGGCGCAGCATGCCGACGAGGCGCGCGGGCGGCAAGGTGTCGGCCTCGGCCAGCACCTGGAAGGCCTGGGCCTGCAGCGCATCGCCGACCAGCAGCGCGGTCGCTTCGTCATAGGCCACGTGCACGGTCGGCTTGCCGCGGCGCAGGTCGTCGTCGTCCATGCAGGGCATGTCGTCGTGGACCAGCGAATACACGTGGATCATTTCCACTGCCGAGGCAACGCGCGCCAGCGCGCGGCGGTCGGCGCCGAACAGGTCCCCGCTGGCGTAGGCCAGCAGCGGGCGCACGCGCTTGCCGCCGCCGAGTGCGGTGTAGCGCATCGCTTCGTTCAGCTTGTGCGGGATGGCGGCGGCTTCGGGCAGGAAGGTTTCGAGCGCGCGCTCGACATCCGCCTGGACGTCCTGGACCCAGGCGCTGAAGGCGAGTTCCGTCATTGCGCGCCCTCTTCCTCGCCGTTCGAGAACGGCTTGAGCATGTCGCCTTCCAGGACCTTGACCTGGGCCTCGACCTTTTCCAGCTGGGCGGCGCAGTATTTCACCAGTTCCGAGCCACGCGCATAGGCGGCGACCGAAGCTTCCAGCGGCAACTGGCCGGATTCCATCTGGGTGACCAGCTGGGCGAGCTCGGCCATGGCTTCCTCGAAGGAGGCGGGCGGCGCGGCGGTAATCGTGTTTGACATAGAATTGTTTCGTGAAGGCGGCATCAGTTGTGCGCCATGGGTCGGTCCAATCGCGTATTTTAGATCAATCCACTCTTCGAGGGGTGCGCGCGTTGCACCTACCGCAACTAGTTTACCAGGCCATATTTTAGCCGAATCCCCTTCCTCCTCATGAAAACGATGCCGTTCAGGCAATTTTTGTGCACCCCCGTGCCACATTCCCGGGCGGGTCCGAGACTGTAGAGCCCGTTACGCGGTATAATCTCCGGTTCTGTCCGAAATACCGTATTCCTTTTTCTTAAAGGAGGCTCGAGAAGCGTCGCGAGCGGCAGCAATGTTGTCCGAGAAGCGCAGCTGTACTTTAGTACAGCGAGCATCGCAGGACGACAGTGCAACGCGCAGCAGCTTATCGAGCTTCCGAAATACTGGTCTTTGGATTCTTTCTCTTCTTTGGTATCGATTAATTAAAGGGGGGTTGGGATGTCCGATCTGGCTACCCACGCCAAGCTGGCGCGCTCCTGCGCTCAGCTTCCGGTAAACGTTTACTTTGACGAAGCGCTGCTGCAGCGCGAGATGCAGCAACTGTTTCAGAAGGGCCCGAGGTACATCGGCCATGAGCTGATGGTCCCGGAAATCGGTGATTTCGCGACTCTCGCTTCCGAACACGAAGGCCGCATGCTCGTGCGTAATGCAGGCGGCATCGAAGTCCTGTCCAACGTCTGCCGTCACCGCCAGGCGCTGATGTTCAATGGCCGCGGCAACGCGAACAATATCGTGTGCCCGCTGCACCGCTGGACCTACGACCTGAAGGGCGAACTGATCGGCGCGCCGCATTTCGCGGAAACGCCGTGCCTGAACCTGTCGAAGACGCCGCTCCAGAACTGGAACGGCCTGCTGTTCGAGCAGAACGGCTACGACGTGATGGACAAGCTCAAGAACATGGAGGTCACGAAGGACCTCGATTTCACGGGCTATATGTTCGACCACGTCGAGATCCACGAGTGCGACTACAACTGGAAGACCTTCATCGAGGTCTACCTGGAGGATTACCACGTCGAGCCCTTCCACCCGGGACTGGGCAACTTCGTCTCGTGCGACGACCTGAAGTGGGAATTCGGCCGCGACTACAGCGTGCAGACCGTGGGCGTGAACCGCGCCCTGCAGAAGGCCGGCTCGCCCGCCTACAAGAAGTGGCAGGAACAGGTCCTGAAGTTCAACAACGGCCAGCCGCCGAAGTATGGCGCCATCTGGCTGACCCTGTACCCGAACATCATGGTCGAGTGGTATCCGAACGTGCTGGTGGTGTCGACCCTGTGGCCGGTCGGCCCGCAGAAGACGCGCAACGTGGTCGAGTTCTACTACCCCGAGGAGTTCGTGCTGTTCGAGCGCGGCTTCGTCGAGGCCGAGCGCGCCGCCTACATGGAAACCGCGGTCGAGGACGACGAGATCGCGCTGCGCATGGACGCCGGCCGCAAGATCCTGCTTCAGCGCGGCGTCAACGAAGTCGGCCCCTACCAGTCGCCGATGGAAGACGGGATGCAGCACTTCCATGAGTGGTACCGCAGCAAGCTGGAGCTGTAATCTAGGAATCTGATGCCCTCTCTCTGGATGTTGTTCGCCAGCTTCGCATTTGCCGCCATGGGCGCGGGTGTGAAGCTGGCTTCCGAGTTCTATTCCACCTCCGAACTCCTGATGTACCGAGGCCTGATCGGCACGGTCATGCTGATGCTGATGGTGCGCCACCAGGGCGGCACCTTCAAGACTCCCTTCCCGAAAGCCCACATCTGGCGCAGCGTCGTCGGCGTCACCTCGCTGTGGCTATGGTTCTTCGCCATTACCCGCCTGCCACTGGCCACCGCCGTCACGCTCAACTACATGGCGCCGATCTGGATCGCCGCGTGGATGTTCGCCATGGGCTGGTGGATCGGCACCAAGCATGCCGAATGGCCGCTGGTGCTGGCGATCGGCATGAGCTTCGTGGGTGTGATCCTGGTGCTGCAGCCGGCCGTCGAAAGCCAGCAGTGGCTGGGCGGCATGGCCGGCGTATGCTCCTCGGTGATCTCGGCCATGGCCTACATGCAGGTGCGCAGGCTGGGGCAGACGGGCGAGCCGGAGTACCGCGTGGTGTTCTACTTCTCGCTCACGACAACCCTGACCGGCCTGGCCGGCACGCTGCTGGGCGACGGGCCGAAGGACGCGCTCTTCCATGCGCATACGCCATATAGCGCGGCGCTGCTGCTGGGGATCGGCTTCTCCGCCCTGCTGGCGCAGATGGCGATGACGCGCGCCTACCGCGTGGGCAAGGTACTGGTGGTCGCCAACCTGCAGTACACCGGCATCGTGTTCTCCAGCCTGTGGGGGCTGGCGCTATGGGGCGACACCTTCGACTGGCACGTCTGGCTTGGCATCGGCATCATCCTCGCCTCCGGCATCGCCGCGACGTTCTACAATACGCAGAAGACGGCCCGCGGGGCCGTGCAGGAAAAGACCGATCCGATCGCCAGCGAAACCTGAGGAGCCGTATGTTCAAGACCCTGATCACCGCCCTGGATGTGGCTGCCCACATCGACGACCCGAACTGGATCGTGGTGGATTGCCGCCATGACCTGATGAACCTGTCCGCCGGCCGCGAAGGCTACGCCATCGGCCACCTGCCGAACGCGGTGTTCGGCGACATGGAAACCGAGCTGTCGGGCTCGAAGTACGGGACGGACGGCGCCTTCCGCGGGCGCCATCCGCTGCCGGACAAGGAAGCGCTGGCCGCCCTGCTGCGCAGCTGGGGCGTGAACGACGATTCCCAGGTCGTGGCCTACGATGCCCATGGCGGCATGTACGCGGCGCGCCTGTGGTGGATGCTGCGCTGGCTCGGCCACGAGGCCGTGGCGGTGCTGGACGGCGGCATGGCGGCCTGGCAGTCGCTGGGCAAGCCGCTGACCACCGATGTGCCGGCGCGCGCGCCGGGGCGCTTCACGATCAGGGCGCCGTTCGTGCCGACCGTGACGGTGGCCGAGGTGATGGAGAACCTGGACAAGGGCGAGCGCATCGTCATCGATGCGCGCGCGCAAGACCGTTTCCGCGGGGAGAACGAGACCATCGATCCGGTGGGCGGGCATATCCCGGGGGCGCGGAATCGCTTCTTCAAGGATAACCTGCAGGCGGATGGGCGCTTCAAGTCGCCTGAGGAGCTGCGCCAGGATTTCTCGAAAGTGATCGAGGATCCGGCCAAGGCGATCATGCAGTGCGGGTCCGGGGTGACTGCCTGTCATAACCTGCTGGCGCTGGAAGTGGCCGGGATGTCCGGTGCGGCGCTATATCCGGGGTCGTGGAGCGAGTGGGTGGGCGATGCGGCGCGGCCTGTTGCTAAAGGTTCTGATTGATCACGCAAACTTAGGTCCCGGCCTTCGCCGGGACGACGACTCAAGCGTTAGTGGCAAGCTCTAAAACCGTCGTTCCGGGACTCGGCGTCCCCCTCGGCCGGAACCTAAGTTCGCCGAGCAGCTACAAACTTCAAACCAGCCGCTTCAGCACCAGCACCACCCCCACCCCCAGCGCCACCAGCGCCACCTGCGGCAGAAACTCCCGCGGCGTCGTCCGCCGCTGCATCTGCGGCATCAAATCCCCCACCGCGATATAAATGAACCCCGACGACGCGAACACCAGCACGTAGGGAATCAGCCCGCTCGCATTATCGAGCGTGAAGTAGCCCAGCAATCCCCCCGCCACCGACATCAGGCTGCACAGCAGGTTGAACACATACGCGCGCAGGCGCGAAAAGCCCGCGTTGAGCAGCACGATGAAGTCCCCGATCTCCTGCGGAATCTCGTGCGCGACAATCGCCAGCGCGGTCACGATCCCGAGTTCAGGATTGGCCAGGAAGGCCGCCGCGATCAGGATGCCGTCGGTGAAGTTGTGCATCGCGTCGCCCAGCAGGATCATCCAGCCGGACTTGCCCGCCTCGTGCTTGTCGTGCCCATGGGCGTGATGATGCCCGTCGCCCTCGTGGTGGTGCGAATGGCGCAGGATCGCCAGCTTCTCGAGCACGAAGAAGGTCAGCAATCCCCCCAGCAGGGTCGCGAACAGGCTGCGCGTATTGGCCCCGGATTCGAAGGCGTCCGGCAAGGCATGCAGCAGCGAGGTCGCGAGCATGATGCCCACCGACAGGCTGACCATCCGCTCCACCGCCTTCGAGAGCAGCGCGAACGAAAAAATGGCCGCCCCGGTGATGCTGAGGACACCGGCGACCATGGTCGCCAGCAGGATGGAGCCGAGAATGGGATCGATTTGTAAGCCTCTTGTACTGGTCTTGCGAACAACCGCAAACCGGAGATTGTACCGTCCCCGGCCCGCGGCCGTGCAAGATCAGGCCACGCCGTGGGTGGAGAACCAGTTGAGCGCCTTGCTCCAGCCGTCCTTGGCGTCGGCGGCGTTGAAGCTGGGACGGTAGTCGGCGTTGAAGGCATGTCCCGAATTCGGGTAGACGTGGATCTTCGAACGGCTGTTGCCCGCGTCGAGCGCCTTGCGCATGCGTTCCACCGACTCCAGGGGAATGCCCTGGTCCTTGGCGCCGTACAGGCCCAGCACCGGCGCCTTGAGGTTCTGGGCGATGTCGATCGGATGCCTGGGCTGGTTGGCGGAGGCCTCGCCCACCAGGCGGCCGTACCAGGCCACGCCGGCCTTCACGTTGGGGTTGTGCGCCGCGTACAGCCAGGTGATGCGGCCGCCCCAGCAAAAGCCCGTGATGCCCAGGCGGTCGGTATTGCCGCCGCGCTGCCTGGTCCACTTGACGACCGTGTCGAGGTCGGACATCACCTGGGCGTCCGGCGTCCTGGAGACGATGTCGCGCATCAGGTCGGCGATGTTCGCCACCTTGGTGGCGTCGCCCTGGCGCACGAACAGGTCGGGAGCCACGGCCAGGTAGCCGGCCTTGGCGAAGCGGCGCGTCACGTCCTTGATGTGTTCGTGCACGCCGAAGATTTCGGAGATGACCAGCACCACCGGCAGGTTGGTGCGGTCCTTGGGTTGGGCGCGGTAGACCGGCACATCCTGGCCGTCGATGACGACGATGTGGTCGCCGGCGTCGAGGCCGTCGGTGTCGGTCTTGATCATCGTCTGGGCGACGACGGGCAGCGAGGCGGCGGCGAAACCGCTGCCGACCGCCGCCTTGATAAAGCCGCGGCGGTCGATACCGCGGCGGTCGACACCGTCGCCAAAAGCGCTGGCGCCCACCAGGCTGCTGCCATCGGATACGAGATCTTTCATGCTCACCCCCTTAGTCGGTTGGACAGGCTTGCTAGTTTAGCAAAGACCTCGGGGGCGCACGCTAGAGCCGAAGCTTCTACAGCGTCGCTTACGGCGTCAGGGTGAAATTCACGCCGCTCTGGTTGGCCGCGGTGATGTCCACGGCATCCACGCCCTTGACGGCATAGCCCGTCGCGGCCGCCTCGACGCGGTATTTACCCGGCGTGGTGGCGGTGCTGGCGCTGAAGCTCAGCGGCAGGGTGGCGCTGTAGGTCGCGTATTGGGGCGCGGCCACCGGCAGGTTGGCCAGGGTGTAGGCGCCGGTCGTCAGGTCCGCGCCCTGGTACTTGATGGTCACGGTCGGACCGGACGCGAAGCTCTGCTTGGCCGAGACGTAGGCTGCTTCGCTGCTGGCCGGGGTCATGGTGACGGTGCCGGCGATCGAGCCGGTGTTGCCCGGTGCGAGCACGAGCGGCGCTGCGGCGGTGCTCAGGGCCGTGGTGCTGGTGGTCGAGGCGACCGGCACGGCGGCGATGACGCTGGCGGCGCTGTTGGCGGCGGTCAGCACGACGTCGTAGCTGCCCGGCGCCAGGCGCGACAGGAAGAATTCGCCGGTGGTGGCGTTCGGGGTGGTGGAGCTCACGAGCACGCCGTTCTGCTGCGCCGACACCTGTACGCCGCTGCCCAGCACCGCGGTGCTGACGAAGCCCGAGATGCCGTTGATCGCAGCCGGAATGACCTTGACCACGGGCTTGAGCGCATAGCTGCCCTGGCCGCGGGTGACGACCGATTTGCAGGCGTCGAAGTCGAGCACCACGTCGCTCTTCTGGCCGGCGGCCACGTCGAACTGGCCGATCAGCTTGATGCCGCTCTGCATGCCGCTCGGGGTGACCAGCGCCTTCTCGGCGGTGCCGCCGGTCGGCACGACGGTGTTGGCATTAGCGGCGCTGTCGAGCACCAGGCGCAGCTGGGTGTAGCGCCCCGCTTCGAGCGAGGTCTGGCCCAGGGCTTCGAGCACGCCATTGGTCAGGTTCAGCAGGTTGACCTTCTTGGCCGGGCTCAGGGTGATGTCGGTCCAGCCGGTATCCCCTTCCGCCGCGGTGTCGCTGCGGTGCACGCGCACCTTGGAGACCGTCACGTTGACGGCGTCGAAGCCGCAGGCCGGCGCGTCGGTCATCGAGACGGCCAGGGTGCCCATGGTGCTGACCGGCGCGGCCGGAGCCGAGTCGCCGCCTCCGCCGCCACAGGCGACGAGAACGGCGGCGCTGAGAGCGGAGGCGCCCATCAGGGCGAAACGGAATGGGGTCTTGGACATGTTATGCGTACCTTGTGAATCCGCCGGACGTCGACGGTTGAGGCTATCCTAACATTCCAAAAAGCAACTTTTATGTGAGCTAACGCACATTGAAACACTTGCTTACAGTCTTTACAGATAAGCCAAGCATTCTGTTTCATTATTTCCACATGGAAATTTTTGCCCGATTCGCATAAAACACGGCCGTGCCTTCGAATGCGATTGATAATCATTATCGTTTACGTTATCTTGCCGTCCCGTTAATACAAATGTTAAATGCGAGAAGGCAAACTATGAACGCACTCCTGAAACCGATCTCCGATACGCATGCCGATTCCGACGCTGCTCTGGCGCTGGCGCAGGCCAGCCGCCGCGGTTTGCAGCGCATGCTGCAGGCTTTGTTCCGCGAACACCTGTTGCATCGGGAGCACCTGATCGTCGAAGGCCGGGTGGCCTGGCTCCCGCTCTGGCCGCAGCAAGCCATGCTGCGCTTCGAAGGCTTGCAGCTCGGCCGCATCGGCGATTGCCGGATCGACGGGACAATCGCCTGGTTCCGCAGCGGACAGGGTCCTCAACCCATCACGACCGCCTCCGCCCTGCTCGCCTGCATCGCACCTTCCCTGCCCGGCCAACCCGCGGCGGAGGATGTGCAAAGGCTGGTCCAGGAGCTCGACAACAGCCTGGACAACGACGTGCTGTGCCTGCGCTACAGGCAGTCCTGGGCTCCGCAGCTGGTCGACAGCTTCGGGCCGGTGCACGAGCACTTCATCGCGGCCTTGCGCCTGAGCGGCCACGCCAATCCCGCGCTGCTGCTGGAACAATGGGGCACCCTCGGCCATCCCTGGCATCCCACTTTCAAGACCAAGCTCGGGCTGTCGCAGGAGGAGGTGAAGGCGCTCTCGCCCGAGTTCCAGGCGCAGCTGGACGTGCCGCTGGCGGCGCTGCGCGCAACCCGGGCGCAGGTCGCTTTCGCCGGCGACGAGACGGGCTATCGCACCTGGTTCGCACGCACCTTCCCGCAAGCCTGGGGCCGCTGGGAGAACGCCTTGCGCGCGGCCGGCGAGGAGGCCGCCGCATGGCTGCCCCTGCCCCTGCATCCCTACCAGGCCGCTCGCCAGATCCCGCAGCAGTTCGCCGCCGACATCGCGCGCGGCGACCTGTTGCTGCTGCAGGACGCCGCCATTGCGGCGACGCCCACCATGTCGTTCCGGACCGTCGTTCCCGAGGGCTCGCCGGCGCTGCCGCACATGAAGCTGCCGGTATCGCTGCGCCTGACCAGCGTGCAGCGCACCGTGTCGCCCAAGTCGGCCGTCATGGGCCCGCGCCTGACTCGTTTGCTGCGCACGATCGTCGAGCGCGAAGCCGGCTTCGGCGGCGTGCTCGATATCGTGCACGAAGACGTCGGGGTGCACTACATCGACCCGGACGGCAATGACGACCGGGCGCGCCACCTGGCCATTCTGTACCGCGCCAATCCCATGGCCAAGCGCACGCTGGAGCTGTTCCCGATCCCTGTCGGGAGCCTGTTCGCGGATTCGCCGTTCAGCGGCCGGCCGCTGGTCACCGAGCTGGTGGCGCTGGCTTGTGGCGACGATGCCGCCGGCGCCGTCGCCTTCTTCCGGCGCTATGCCGCGACCGTCCTGGGCGCGACGCTGTCGTCCTATCTGCTGTACGGCATCGCCTTCGAAGCCCACCAGCAGAACAGCTTCATCATGGTGAACGAGCGCTACGAGCCGGTGCAGCTGCTGGCGCGCGACTTCGGCGACCTGCGCGTGCATGGCCCAACATTGCGCGCCGCAGGCCTGACGCTCGAGGCCTACCGCCCCGGCCACACCGTGTACGAGACCGACGAACCCGTGCGCGACAAGCTGCTGCATGCGGTGCTGCTCTGCCACGTCGTGGAGCTGGCGCTGCTGCTGTCGCGCACCTACGGGCATCCGCAGGCCCGCTACTGGGGCGTGTTGCGGCAGGAGGTGGAGCTGGCCTTCGAGCGCTTGCGCGGGCGCGCCGATCCGTCGCGCTGGGAGACCGAGCGCCGCGCCCTGCTCGAAGAAGACTGGCCGGCCAAGTCCTTCCTGCGCATGCGCCTGAGCGATACCTCGGACGACGTCCACGGCACCATGCCGAATCCCTTGAAGACGACGCCATGACACCAGCGCTCCGTTGGCTGTTCGCGATCCAGCTGGTCTCGATGGGCGCGATGGAGATGAGCGGTCCGTTCTGGCCGCTGCATTTCCGCGCGCTGGAAAGCCTGTCGCCTCAGACCCTGGCCTGGGCCAGCGGCATCGCCTACGCCGGGCCGATGGTGACGGCGATGTGCTTCACGCCCTGGTGGGGGCGGTTCGGCGACCGGGTGGGCCACAAGCCGATGATCCTGCGCGCCCTGCTCGCACTGGCGGCGACCCAGTGCTGGATTGCGCTGGCCGACAGCGTGGCGCTCATCCTGTGCATCCGCCTCGTGCAAGGGGCGCTGGCGGGATTCATCGCAGCGGCCCAGGCCTACGGGACGACGCTGGTGTCGAGGCAGGAGCGCGCCATCCTGATGACGCGCTTGCAGGTGGCGACGGCGATCGGCTCGGTCGCCGGGCCGGTGGCTGGCGGCTGGCTGTTCGATGTGCAGGGCTTCCGCACGGTGAACCTGACTGCGGCTGCCGTCTGCCTGGCTTGCGCGGTCGTGGCGGCGTTCGTGCTCCCGGCGGTGTCCGGGTTCCGCTCGGCTCCTGCTGCCGGCAAGGCATCCCAAAGCCCGGTCCTGCACGGTGTGATGGGCGGGCTGTTGTCGGGGATCGTGCTGGTCCAGGCCGGGAAGATGATGCCGCAGAGCTTCTTCGGGCTGTATGCGGACGATGTGCTGCATTTGTCCAGGCAGGCGACCGGCTGGTGCTATGGCGCAACGGCGCTGGGGCTGTGCCTTGCGGCGCCGTTCTGGGGAAAGCGCTTCGACAGGCTGGGGCGCCAGCAGGTGCTGAGGCAGGTGGAGTGGATCTGCTGGGCGTGCGTGGGGATCGTGGCGCTGCAGGCCTTGGCACGCGGGATCGAGCTGGTCCTGCTGGTGCGGCTGATGTGGGGCATCTGCCTGGCGGCGCTACTGCCGGTGTTTTACGGGCTGCTGTCGCGTGAGGCGGGCAGTGGCGAACAGGGAATGGTGCTGGGGGCGGGGAACAGTGCGGCGAAGGCCGGGGCGCTGGTGGGTGCGGGGCTGGGCGGGGTGATGCTGGCCTGGGTGCCGGTGGAGCACATGTTCTGGCCGGTGGCGGGGGTGTATGGCGTTTCCGCCATCGGCATACGCTTGATCCGCAGCCGCCGTCCCGTCGTTCCCGCGAAGGCGGGAACCTAAGTTTACGGCTACTCGACGAACTTAGGTTCCCGCCTGCGCGGGAACGACGGTTTTAGGGTTAGCGGTGATGGAGGCGCTATTAGTGGGCCTCTTCCCAGTTCTTGCCCACGCCCGTCTCTGCAACCAGCGGCACCTTCAGCTCGGCCACGCCCGCCATCAATTCCGGCAGCTTGACCCGCACCAGTTCCAGCTCCGCCTCCGGCACTTCGAGCACCAGTTCGTCATGCACCTGCATGATCATGCGGGTCGCCAGCTTCTCGCTCTCGATCCAGCCCTGCACCGCGATCATGGCCAGCTTGATCAGGTCCGCCGCCGTGCCCTGCATCGGCGCATTAATTGCAGCGCGCTCGGCGCCGGCGCGGCGCGGGCCGTTCGGGGAGTTGATCTCCGGGAGCCACAGGCGGCGGCCGAACACGGTCTCGACGTAGCCGCGCGCCTTGGCCTGCAGGCGGGTCTCGTCCATGTACTGCTTCACGCCCGAGAAGCGCGCGAAGTAGCGGTCGATGTAGCTGGCCGCCGCGCCCCGCTCGATGCCCAGGTTCTGGGCCAGGCCGAAGGCGCTCATGCCGTAGATCAGGCCGAAGTTGATGACCTTGGCGTAGCGGCGCTGCTCGCTCTGCACTTCCTCGGCCGGCACGCCGAAGATCTCGGCCGCGGTGGCGCGGTGGATGTCCTCGCCTTCCGCGAAGGCCTTCAGCATCGCCGCGTCGCCCGAGATGTGCGCCATGATGCGCAGCTCGATCTGCGAGTAGTCGGCCGAGACGATCACGCTGCCCGGCGGCGCCACGAAGGCTTCGCGGATGCGGCGGCCTTCGGCGGTACGCACCGGAATGTTCTGCAGGTTCGGCTCGTTCGAGGACAGACGGCCGGTAATGGCCACCGCCTGCGCATAGTTGGTGTGCACGCGGCCGGTCTTCTGGTTGACCATCTTCGGCAGCTTGTCGGTATAGGTCGACTTCAGCTTGGACATGCCGCGGTGCTCGAGCAGGATCTTCGGCAGCGGGTAATCCTCGGCCAGCTTCTGCAGCACCTCTTCGTCGGTCGAGGGTGCACCGGTGGCGGTCTTCTTGATGACCGGCAGCTGGAGTTTACCGAAGAAGATCTCCCCGATCTGCTTGGGCGAACCCAGGTTGAAGGGGCCGCCGGCCAGCTCGTACGCCTGCTGTTCCAGCTCCTGCAGGCGCTTGCCCAGTTCGGACGACTGCACTTCGAGCAGCGCGCTGTCGATCAGCACGCCGTTGCGCTCGATCTTCTGCAGCACCTCCATGGTCGGCATCTCGATCTCGCGGTAGATGCGGGTGAGGCCGGCGTCGCTTTCGACATGGGGCAGCATGGTCTGGTGCAGGCGCAGCGTGATGTCGGAATCC
This sequence comes from Massilia sp. AB1, assembly GCF_018119385.1. Lineage (NCBI taxonomy): Bacteria > Pseudomonadati > Pseudomonadota > Betaproteobacteria > Burkholderiales > Oxalobacteraceae > Massilia > Massilia sp. AB1. The sequence goes on from NZ_JAGKSG010000036.1 coordinate 39,148, forward strand.
TCGGCCGCGTATTCGGTGGCGCGGCCCAGCTCGACCTGGTCGAAACAGATCATGTTGGCGCCCTTGCCGCACACGTCGACGAAAGGAATCGTGGTGTAGCCCAGGTGGCGCATGGCCATGGTGTCCATGTCGTGCGGCTTGTGCGACTCGAAGACATAGGACTGCAGCAGGGTGTCGTGCACGATCCCCTTCAGCTTGACGCCGTGGTTCTCGAAGATGTGCATGTCGTACTTCAGATTCTGGCCGAGCTTGGGCTTGTCAGGGTTCTCCAGCCAGGGGCGCATGCGCTCCAGCACGTGCTCGCGCGAGAGCTGGTCCGGCGCGCCGGCGTAACGGTGCGCCACCGGGATATAGGCGCCCTTGCCCGCTTCCACCGACAGCGAGATGCCGACCATCTCGGCCGCCATCGGGTCGAGCGAGGTGGTTTCGGTGTCGACCGAGGTCAGCTCGGCCGCGTCGACCAGGGCCAGCCACTTGTCCAGTTGTTCGTCGGTGAGCACGGTCTCGTACTCGCCCTTGATGATGGCCATGCCCGGCAGGTGGCCGCTGGCGCCTTCCGGCGAATTCAGCGGGGCGCCGCCGGGGCCGGCGCCGCGTCCAGGGGCGACCGCGCCGTCCGCACGTCCGCCGCCGCCCAGGTCGCGCAGCATGGTCTTGAAGCCGTAGCGCTGGAAAAAGTCGCGCAGGGCCTCGGCGTCCTCGGGACGGCCGACCAGGGTTTCCTCGAACGAGATCACGTGCCCGGCCAGGTCGCAGTCGGTCTTCACGGTGATCAGCTCGCGGCCCTTCGGCAGCCATTCGAGCGCCGCGCGCAGGTTCTCGCCGACCGCGCCGGTGATGCTGTGCGCGTTCTCGACCACGCCGTCGAGCGAGCCGTGCAGGGTCAGCCACTTGACCGCGGTCTTGGGGCCGCACTTGTTCACGCCGGGGACGTTGTCGACGGTGTCGCCGATCAGGGTCAGGTAGTCGATGATGCGGTTCGGCGGCACGCCGAACTTGGCGATCACGCCCGCTTCGTCGAGTTTGTCGTTGGTCATGGTGTTGATCAGCATGACCTTGTCGTTGACCAGCTGGGCCAGGTCCTTGTCGCCGGTGGAGATCACGGTGTTCATACCGCGCGCGTAGGCTTGCACGGCCAGGGTGCCGATCACGTCGTCCGCTTCCACGCCCTCGACCATCAGGATCGGCCAGCCCATGTGGCGCACCACTTCGTGGATCGGTTCGATCTGCTTGCCCAGGTCTTCCGGCATCGAGGCGCGCGTGGCCTTGTATTCCGGATAAAGGTCGTCGCGGAAGGTCTTGCCCTTGGCGTCGAACACGCAGGCGATGTAGGCCGCCGGGAAGTCGGCGCGCAGGCGGCGCAGCATGTTGACCATGCCGTGCATGGCGCCGGTCGGGAAGCCGTCCGGGCTGCGCAGGTCGGGCAGCGCGTGGTAGGCGCGATAGAGATAACTGGAACCGTCAACGAGCAGCAGGGTATTGTCCATAGGGCGAAAATCTGGGTGGGGCGAAAGGCGCCAACAGCGGCGCGCCGGGTGTCCGGCATTATCGCAGAATCGGATTGGAGAAAGCACAACTTCCCCGTCGGGGACTTCGTCTCTATATAGGGACAAAACACAGTTTTCACAGGGAAGCGACGCCGTTTGTTAAAATGGACTAAACGACACTAGGTGACCATCATGCTGCGCACATCTTCCCGCTCCGCCCTCCTAACGCTGTGTCTGCTTGCCTCCGGCCTCGCCGCAGCCCAGCAACAGCAGCAACCGCCGAGCCAGGAACCGCCGAAACTCGACCGTATCGAGCCGGGCAGCGACGTGCCGGCCACCACCATTCCGCCGAAAGAACGTACCCGCATCACGGAGAAAAAGCAGAATGGCCAGGTCACCGAGGTGGAAGTGCAAAGCGGCCCCAGCCGCTACATCATGAAGCCCAACGTTCCAGCAGGCAACGCCCAACCAGGCGATGCCCAGAGCAGTGCAATCCGTGCCCCACAATGGCAGGTGATGGAGTTCGATTTTGGCAATCCCAAGAAGCAGGGTGCGACCGAGCAGCCGGTAGCCCCGGCCCCGGCCAAGCCCGGTACGCCGGCCCGCGCCGAAGCGCCGCCCCCGCCCCCGCTCGAACAGACCCGGAAACAATAATCCTGTGCGGCCGCGCGGCGGCCGCCAGCATCACTCACCTGACACTTTGCTAGCACATGGCAGTTTTCACCGCGGTCTCGCTGGATGACCTTACCCAGTGGATCAAGCAATTCGCCCTCGGCCAGGCTCTCCGGCTCGAAGGCATTTCCTCCGGCATCGACAACAGCAACTTCTTCCTGACGACCGAGCAGGGCGAGTATGTATTGACGATTTTCGAGAACCTGAGTTTCGAGCAGCTTCCCTTCTACGTGCAATTGATGCGCCACCTGGCCGAGCGCGGCATCCCGGTGCCGGCCCCCGTTCCCAACCAGGACGGCGAGCTGGTGGTGGCCCTGCACGGCAAGCCGGCCATCATCGTCAGCCGCCTGAGCGGCGCCTCCCAGCTCGATCCGCAGCCGGTGCATTGCGCCGAAGTGGGCCGCATGCTGGCGCGCATGCACCTGGCGGCGCAGGACTTCGCGCTGCAGCAGCCCAACCTGCGCGGCCTGGACTGGGTGAGCGCCACCGCGCCGCAAGTCATGCCCTACCTGAGCGAGACCAAAGCCACGCTGCTGCGCGACGAAGTCGCCTTCCAGCAGGCTTTCGCCGCCGGCGCCACCTATGGCCGCCTGGCGCGCGGGCCGGTGCACGCCGACCTGTTCCGCAACAACGTCATGTTCGAAGGCGAGCGCCTGACCGGCTGCTTCGACTTCTATTTCGCCGGCTGCGACACCTGGCTGTTCGACGTGGCCGTCACCGTCAACGACTGGTGCGTCGAGCTGGCCACGGGCGTGCTGGACGCGGCGCGCGTGCGCGCCCTGCTCGATGCCTACCATGCGGTGCGTCCCTTCACGGCCGACGAACAGGCCGCATGGCAGCCCATGCTGCGCTCGGGCGCCTTGCGATTCTGGCTGTCGCGCCTGTACGATCTGCATATTCCCCGTGCGGCGGAGCTGCTCACGCCGCACGATCCCACCCATTTCGAACGCATCCTGCGCGAACGCATCAACAGCCCCGCGCCTGAACTGCCTACATGAACAAACTGCCTGCACTTACCGGCTGGACCTGGCTCAAGCAAGGCGCCGGCCTGTTTCGCCAACAGCCTGCCGCGCTGACCGCCCTGCTCTTCGCCAACATCCTGATCAGCATCGCCATCAGCGCCATCCCCTTCCTCGGGGGCCTGATCGTTGCGGTGCTGATTCCGTCGTTCTCGATGGCCTTCATGCAGGCCTGCCTGATGATCGAGAACGGCCAGCGGGTCACGCCCGGGGTGCTGCTGACGGGATTCCGCAAACCGGCATTTGCGGCGCTGTGCAAGATCGGCCTGGTCTACCTGGGCATTGGCGTCATCCAGCTGATCCTGGTGCAGACCACGATCGATCCGGAAGCCTTGCAGGAGATGGCGCGCCAGAGCCGCGCCGACGGCCAGCCGGTGATGCTGCCGGCTTCCTTCATGCTGAGCATGTTCCTGACCGTCGTGCTGAGCCTGGCGGGCATGATGGCGATGTGCTTCGCGGGACCGCTCACCTACTGGCAAAAGATGACGGCGGGGAAAGCCGCCTTCTACAGCTTCTTCGCCGTGCTGCGCAGCGCCCGCGTGTTCATCGTGCTGCTGCTGGCCTGGTTCGGTATTTTCTTTGCGATTACGGTGGTGCTGTCGGCGCTGCTGGGTGGAAGCAACCTCATGCGGGTCTTGCTGATGTGGCTGATGTTCCTGTTCATCCTGCTGCTGCAGTGCGCGATGTATGCGGCGTATCGGGAGATTTTTGGGAAGCCGCAGGTGCAGGATGTGGCGGCGAAGGTGGATTTGACCAAGTAAGCGCCGTCACCGCTACACGCCAGGCCCGCCCCCTGTAAACGTCATTCCCGCCACTGGCGGCAATGACGTTTTATAGGTAGTGGTGAAATTTAACGGGACAAGCGTTCCAGCTTCGCCACCGACAGGTCGAGCACCTTCATCCCGGCAGAGCCGAAGTTGATCTGCGCACGCGCCGCGCCCGCACCGCCTTCGATATTCACGATCACACCCTCGCCGAACTTGGCGTGCGATACCGCCTCGCCCACGCGCCAGCCGCTGCCGCCGCCGTTGCTGGACTTCTGGGTGATCTGCTGCGCGATCCGGTTGTCGGTGCCGTTGCGGAATTCCGCATCGTCCCAGGCCGTCGTCGACTTGCGTCCGGCGAACCAGTTGGTCTGCACGCGCGGCGACAGCCACTTGAGCGACTCTTCCGGCAGCTCTTCCAGGAAGCGCGACTTCATGTTGAAGCGCGTCTGGCCGTGCAGCATGCGCTGCTGGGTGAAGCTGATGTACAGGCGCCGGCGCGCGCGCGTGATCGCCACGTACATCAGGCGCCGTTCCTCGTCCAGGCCGTCGGTTTCACGCGCGCTGCTCTCGTGCGGGAACAGGCCCTCTTCCAGGCCGGTGATGAACACCGCGTCGAATTCCAGGCCCTTGGCCGAGTGCACCGTCATCAGCTGCAGCGCGTCCTGGCCCGCTTGCGCCTGGGCGTCGCCCGCTTCCAGCGAAGCGTGGGTCAGGAAGGCCGACAATGGCGACATCACCGTGGGCAGCGGCGCGCCGCCGTCCAGCACTTCGATGCCGTCCTGGTCGAGCAAGGCTTCGCCGGCCTGCGGCGCTGCCGGCGGGCCGAGGTGGGCCGGCGCCTGGACGCCGAAGCCTTCCTCCTGCACGAACTGGGTGGCCGCGTTGACCATCTGCTCCAGGTTCTCGATGCGGTCCGCGCCCTCTTTCTCGTTCTGGTAGTGCTGCAGCAGGCCGCTGCGCTCGAGCACCACGCGCACCAATTCGGGGAGCGCCAGCTGCTGGGTCTCGAAGCGCGCCGATTCGACCAGCTTCACGAAGGCGCCCAGCGAGGAACCGGCCTTGCCGGTCATGTAGGGCACCGCCGCGTACAGCGAAATGCCATAGGTGTCGGCCGCCATCTGCAGCTGCTCGATCGAGCGCACGCCGATGCCGCGCGTCGGGAAGTTCACCACGCGCAGGAAAGCCGAGTCGTTGTGCGGGTTATCCATCAGCTGCAAATAAGCGATGGCGTGCTTGACCTCGGCACGCTGGAAGTAGCGCAGGCCGCCGTACACGGTGTAGGGAAGGCCGGCCGCGAACAGCGCATGTTCGATCACGCGGCTCTGCGCGTTGGAGCGGTACAGGATGGCGATCTCGCTGCGCGGCATGCCGGCCGACATCAGGCTCTTGGCTTCCTCGATGATCCACTGCGCCTCTTCCAGGTCGGACGAGGCTTCGTAGACGCGCACCTGCTCGCCCTGGCCCGCGTCGGTGCGCAGGTTCTTGCCCAGGCGCTTGGCGTTGTTGGCGATCAGGTAGTTGGCGCTGTCGAGGATGTGGCCGTGCGAACGGTAGTTCTGCTCCAGCTTGATCAGGTTCTTGACCTGGAAGTCGCGCTCGAAGGCCGTCATGTTGCCGACGTTCGCGCCGCGGAAGGCATAGATGCTCTGGTCGTCGTCGCCCACGGCGAACAGCGCGCCGCCGCCCGCTTCGCCCTGCCCCGCCAGCAGCTTGAGCAGGTTGTATTGCAGGTCGTTGGTATCCTGGAACTCGTCCACCAGGATATGGCGGAAGCGCATCTGGTAGTGGTGGCGCAGCGGTGCGTTGCGCGCCAGCAGTTCGTAGGAGCGCAGCAGCAGCTCGGCGAAGTCGACCACGCCTTCGCGCTGGCATTGCTGGTCGTAGAGCTCGTACAGCTCGACCATGCGGCGCTCGATCGGATCGTAGGCCTCCATCTGCCCCGCGCGCAGGCCCTGCTCCTTCGCGTTGTTGATGAAATACATCAGGTTCTTGGCCGGGTACTTCTCGTCGTCGACGTTGTGGGCCTTGAGCATGCGCTTGATGAGCGACAGCTGGTCCTGGGAGTCGAGGATCTGGAAAGTCTGGGGCAGCGCCGCGTCGCGGTAGTGCGTGCGCAGCAGGCGGTTGCACAGGCCGTGGAAGGTGCCGATCCACATGCCGCGCGTATTGACGGGCAACATGGCGGACAGGCGGGTCAGCATCTCCTTGGCGGCCTTGTTCGTGAACGTGACCGCCATGATGCCGGCAGGCGACACCTGCCCGGTCTGGATCAGCCAGGCGATGCGCGTGGTCAACACGCGGGTCTTGCCAGAGCCGGCGCCAGCCAGGATCAGCGCACTCTGCTGAGGCAGGGTGACGGCGGCAAGTTGTTCGGGATTGAGGTTATGGAGGAGATTCTGCATCCGGCCATTATACCGTCCGGTGACACGGAGAATCGCCGCTCGATGGGTGATTTCCTTGACGCGCCTTGCCTTTTCGACAGCGTTAAAAGTGCGCCAACGGTGCGCCCCGAGGACACTAGCCCATGCCGGCCGAGCGTGTCGTCGGGTAGGCGGGCAGATCGTCGCACAGCTTCATCCAGCCGAGACGGCTGCGCGCGAAGGTATGGTCGCCGGGCGGCAGTTGTTCAGGATCGTCGAGGGTGGCGGTGGCGATGTCGATTTCCTCAGGCCAGCGGCTGTCGTGGAAGCTCAGCGTGGTGCCGCAGGACGGGCAGAAGCCGCGCTCGATGCCGGCGCTGGAAGAGAAACGCGTGGGCGTACCGGTCCAGTGCAGATCGGCAAACTTGACGCTGAACCAGGCCAGCGCGGGCGCGCCGGATACCCTGCGGCAATCGGTGCAATGGCACAAGGTACTGTTGAAAGGTTTGCCGTTCGCAACGTAGCGTACGGCGCCGCAATAACATCCGCCTCGCAAGCTCATGCGTTCTCCTTGCCGAGAAAAAACAGCTCGACGAATCGAGCTCATCTATATGAAGCGCGGCCAGCGGACCCCAGCCTTTCGCGCGCCGCCTGATTGTCTTTTCGCTTATTTTAAATGGAAGGTTTGCGACGAATCGCAACAATTCGCGCAACGGATCGCGTGGCCTGCCTTATCAACACCAAGGTCGTTTTTGAAGCCGAAGCCGGCTGACCGCATGCCTATCGGTATGGGCCACATCGTGGATGCATGCGGCGCCGCTTCTTGCCCTTAAGGAGATCAGAAAATGCTGAATCGCGTGGTTACTGTCGCCGCCCTCGCTGTGGGTGGCATGATGCTGTCGAAGCAACTGAAGAAAAACAAGGGCTATGGCGCCAGCTCGTCGATCGTCGAAACGATCGAAGTGAACGTGCCTGTCCGCACCGCCTATAACCAGTGGACCCAGTTCGAAGATTTCCCACAATTCATGAAGAGCGTGAAGGAAATCCGCCAGCTGGACGACAAGCACCTGCACTGGCGCGCGAACGTGGCCGGCGAAGAGAAGGAATGGGATGCCGAAATCACCGAGCAGATCCCGGACCAGCGCATCGCATGGCGCAGCGTCACCGGCGTGAAGAACGGCGGCGTGGTGACCTTCCACAAGATCTCGGACACCTGCACCCGCATCGCGCTGCAGATGGACTACGAGCCGGAAGGTGCGATGGAGGCGATCGGCGACGCCTTCGGCGCGGTGCGCATGGAAGCGCGCGCCAACCTGTCGAACTTCAAGGAGCTGCTGGAGAAGCGCGGGTCGGAGACTGGCGCCTGGCGTGGGAAGATCAGCCAGCACTGATTCGCTTGCCTGCTGATGAAAAACGCCACCTTCATGGTGTAATGCCGTTCAGTTAAGGTCCTTCTTCAA
>NZ_JAGKSG010000037.1:0-46523 GCF_018119385.1 Massilia sp. AB1
CGGCTTTCGCCGGCTTTTCCTTTATTTCTTCTCAGGCTTTTCCCGCGCCACCCACCACAGCAGGAGGATGATCGCCGCATACGGAATCAGGGTCAGCACATTCGCCTGCGCCCCCGCGAAGAACGGATTCGACGCCTCCGCCCACTTCGTCATATCGCTGTCGAAGCTGGTCAGCACGCCTGCCGTGATCGCGATGATGATACCCGCCAGCGCGCCGCCCGCGATGTAGCCCGAGGCCAGCAAGGTGCCCGAACTGCGGTCGCCCGCCGCCTGGCACTGCTCCGGCGTGAGCTTCTCGTACTGCGGCAGCGTGTTGTTGCGGCGGTCCACGATCCAGCGCAGCAGGCCGCCGATCGCGATCGGCAGGGTCGACACCAGCGGCAGGTAGACGCCCACGGTGAAGGCCAGCGAGGCGATACCCGCCATCTCCAGCACCACCGAGATCATCACGCCGAACAGCACCAGGGTCCATGGCAGCTCCTGGTCCAGGATGCCCTTGATGATGTAGGACATCAGCACCGCCTTGGGCGCATCGTATTTCTTGACTTCGGTGCCGTCCGGACGGGTCTTGTGGGTGCCGTTGATGCCCGGGTCGACCAGGTAGACGACCTTGCCGTCGTCGCCGACCAGGTACTTGCCGGCGGGGCCGCCCACGGTATCGGTCTTCTGCCAGACCTTGTAGGTGTTCTTGTCGCCCTCGGCCTGCGGACCTTGCAGCTGCGCGGTCTGGGTCAATGTCGCGGCGTCGACGCTCAAGCCCGGCGCCACCTGGGCCGCCGGCACATACACGGTGCCCGCGTCGTTCAGCTTCAGCAGGATCGGCCCCAGGATCAGCGCCGACGCGAAGGCGCCGCACAGGATCGCGTACTGCTGCAGGCGCGGGGTCGAGCCGACCAGGAAGCCGGTCTTCAGGTCTTGCGAGGTGGTGCCGGCATTGCTGGCGGCGATGCAGACGATGGCGCCGACCGACAGCGCGGTCACGTAATACTGGCCGCCGGTCCAGCCCATCACCAGGAAGATCAGGCAGGTGAACAGCAGGGTCGCCACCGCCATGCCCGAGATCGGGTTCGAGGACGAACCGACTTCGCCGGTCAGGCGCGAGGACACGGTGGCGAACAGGAAGCCGAACACCAGGATCAGCAGCGCGCCCAGCAGGTTCATGTGCAGCGGCGTGGCGACGGTGATGATGGCGATGATGGCCAGGCAGCCGATCACCACCCATTTCATCGGGATGTCGCGGTCGGTGCGCAAGGACGCGTCGCCCGAGCTGGATTTGCCCATGCCCGACAGGCCGGAGCTCAGGCTCTTCCAGATCATCGGCATCGAGCGCACCAGCGAAATCAGGCCGGCCGCGGCCACCGCGCCGGCGCCGATGTAGAGCACATAGGCGTTGCGGATATCGTCCGGCGACATGTCGCGGATGAGCGTCGTCCCCGGCGACAGCGGGACGGTCAGCAGGTCGCCGAAGAATTTGATCATCGGGATCAGGAGCAAATACGACAGCACCCCGCCCGCCGCCATCGTGAACGCGATGCGCGGGCCGATGATGTAGCCGACGCCCAGCAGCTCGGGCGAGACTTCGGCGCCGGCCGAGCCGCCCTTGAGCGGCGCGCCGAATTCGAAGTTGACGGTGTCCTTCCAGCCCTTGAGCGACACGCTCAGGGTCTTGTACAGCAGGCCCACGCCAAAGCCGCCGAAGATGATGGCGGCGCGGCGCTTCGCGTCCCTGACGGCGTCGGAGTCCGACTCCAGGGCTTCGCCCGCGGCTTCGCGCGAGACGTTGGTGGCGGCCGCCTTGAGCACTTCGGCGCAGGCGGTGCCTTCCGGGTATTTCAGTTCGCCGTGCTTGTCGACGATCATGGTGCGGCGCATCGGGATCATCATGAGGATGCCCAGCAGGCCGCCCAGGACGCCGACCAGCATGACGCGCGAGATTTCCAGGTCGAAGCCGAGGATCAGGATGGCCGGCATGGTCACGCCCAGGCCGAAGGCCAGCGATTCGCCGGCCGAACCGGCGGTCTGGGTGATGCTGTTTTCCAGGATGGTCGACTCGCGCGCGCCGAACTTGCGCGCCATGCCGAACAGGGTGATCGCAATGACCGCGACCGGAATCGAGGCGCTGACCGTGAGGCCGACCTTGAGCACCAGGTAGAGGGAGGACGCGCCGAACACCATGCCCAGCACCACGCCCATGATCAGGGCGCGGACGGTCATTTCGGGCAGGCGGGCGGTGGCCGGGATGTAAGGCTTGAATCCTGGCGGATTCGGATCGTAAGGCATCTGCGGGTTTCCTTCTTGGCTTGCTTGGCTTGCGGTTGGCCTGTTACTTATTCTGAATATGTCATGCTTAGGCAAACCTGAAGGCGTGAATATCGCACATGCCGTTATGGAATGAAAGCGGATTATAATCCGCCGCTGACGGCCTGCAGTCTGGCCCCACCTCGAGAGTTCCGTAGTGACGACACCTAACAAGCCGCAAGAACGGCCCTCCGGCCGCCCCGGCATCCGCAAGCTCCGCGTCTTCCTGCTCGTCGCCCTGGGCGCCATGCTGCTTGCCATCGGCGGTGCGGCCGCCTACTTGACGGCGGCGATCCTGCCGAACGTGCCGGAGATCGACGCGGTCACCGACTACCGCCCCAAGATCCCGCTGCGTATTTATACCGCCGACAAGGTCCTGATCGGCCAGTTCGGCGTCGAGCACCGCGACTTCGTGCCGATCGCGAAGATTCCGCCGATGATGAAGAAGGCCCTGCTCGCGATCGAGGACACCCGTTTCTACGAGCATGGCGGCATCGACTGGATCCGCGCCGCGGGCGCCGCCAGGTCCAACCTGGGCGGAGGCTTTCGCCAGGGCGCCTCGACCATCACCATGCAGGTGGCGCGCAACTTCTTCCTGACCCGCGAGAAGGTCATCTCGCGCAAGCTCACCGAGATCGCCCTCGCCTACAAGATCGAGGCCGCCCTCGACAAGGACCAGATCCTCGAGCTGTACATGAACCAGATCTACCTGGGCCAGCGCGCCTACGGCTTCTCGAGCGCGGCGCGCAGCTACTTCGGCAAGACGCTCGACCAGCTCTCGCTGGCCGAGATCGCGATGCTGGCCGGCCTGCCCCAGAACCCGGCGCGCCACAATCCGGTCGCCAATCCCAAGCGCGCCGAGCAGCGCCAGCACGCGGTGCTCAAGCGCCTGCTGGAGCTGGGCCAGATCACCGACGAGCAGTACCGCCTGGCCCTGGCCGAGCCGCTGCGCATCAAGCGCGATGCCGGCCAGAGCTACGACACGCATGCCGACTACGTGGCCGAGCTGGCGCGCCAGGTGGTCTACGAGCAGTTCAAGGAAGAAGCCTACACGCGCGGGATCACGGTCACCACGACCATACTCGCGGCCGAGCAGGACGCGGCCTACGAATCGGTGCGCCGCAACGTGATCGCCTACGACCAGCGCCACGGCTACCGCGGCCCGGAAGCGCGCATCGAGCTGCCGGCGGACCTCGAGGAGCGCGAGAACGCCATCATCGAGGCCTTGCAGAAGCGCCCGTCGAGCGACGGCCTGGTGCCGGCGGTGGTGCTGGCCGCGAGCCCGAAGGAAGTGCGCGTCGAAACGCTCGAAGGCGAAGAGATCGCGATCCAGGACGCGGGGCTGAAGTTCGCCGCGCGAGGACTGTCGGAAAAGGCGCCGCCCGCGCACCGCATCACGCCCGGCGCGATCATCCGCATCAGCAAGTCCAAGGTGGACGATCAGGGCAAGGGAGGAATCTGGTCGATCACCCAGGTGCCGCAGGTGGCGGCCGCCTTCGTGGCGATCGACGCCGACACCGGCGCCTACCACGCGCTGGTGGGCGGCTTCGACTACAACCTGCAGAAGTTCAACCACGTGACCCAGGCCTGGCGCCAGCCGGGTTCCGCGATCAAGCCCTTCGTGTACTCGGCGGCGCTGGAAAAAGGCTATTCGCCCGCCACCCGCATCCTCGACGAACCGCTCGAACTGCCGAGCGGGGTCGAAGGGGAAGTATGGACGCCGCAGAACGACGACGGCGTGTTCGACGGCGTCGTCACCATGCGCTCCTCGCTGGCGCAATCGAAGAACGTGCCGACCGTGCGCCTGCTGCGCGCGCTGGGCATCGATACCACCCACGAGTGGCTGGGCCACTTCGGCTTCGACCCGGCGCGCCATCCGAAGAACCTGACCCTGGCCCTGGGCACGGGCGCCGTCACGCCGCTGCAGATGGCCGGCGCCTACGCCGTATTCGCCAACGGCGGCTACCGGGTCAAGCCCTACCTGATCTCGAAGATCCAGGACGGCAACGGCGCCATCCTCCTGGACGTCAGGCCGCCCAAGGGCAAGCAGGAAGAAGAGCGCGTGATCACCGCGCGCAACGCCTTCGTCTCCGACAGCATGCTGCGCGACGTGACCCGCTACGGCACCGGCGCGGCCGCCACCCAGCGCCTGGGCCGCAGCGACATCGCGGGCAAGACCGGCACCACCAGCGACGCCTTCGACGGCTGGTTCGCCGGCTACGGCGGCAACGTGGTGGCGGTGGCCTGGATGGGCTACGACGAGCCGCGCTCGCTGGGCGGCAAGGAATTCGGCGCCACCCTGGCGCTGCCGATCTGGATCGACTACATGAAGGTGGCCCTGGCCAAGCGCCCGCAGGAAGAGCGCGTGGCTCCCGAGGACCTGATGCGCGAAGGCGAGGACTGGGTCTATCCGGAATTCTTCGACGCGCCCGAGCTGCGCGGCATCGACCTCGACCAGGCCGCCCCGCCCGAGCCGGCCGAACCTGCGGCCGCCCCCCCGGTGGACGGCCTGCCCGGGGAGGCGCCGCCCGCGCCTTCTGCGCCACCCCCGGCGCCACCGCCGGCGCCACCCGCCGCGCCCCCACCACAGCCGGCGCCGTCCAACAACCGTCTCTTTTGAGGTAAGCTAAGCGTCTCCAGTTTCCGGCCCCGGCGCCGGAAACTTCGCGGGCCGGCTGCAGGTCTGTACAGGGCCGGTCCATCCTCAGCTGGACATCTGCTGACCTCAAGGAGACGAGCATGGCCTATGTCGACGGTTTCATTGTTCCCCTGCCCAAGTCCAACATCGACGCCTACCGCGCCATGGCCACCAAGGCCGGCCAGATCTGGCGCGAGCACGGCGCCCTGCAGTTCCGAGAGTGCATCGGCGACGACGTCAAGCCGGGCAAACTTACCTCATTCCCCCAGAGCGTCAACCTGGAAGAAGGCGAGACGGTCGTGTTTTCCTGGATCGTCTACGAATCGCGCGCCCATCGCGACGAAGTCAACGACAAGGTCATGAAAGATCCGCGCATGGCGGAGATGATGCAGCCCGGCGCCATGCCCTTCGACGGCAAGCGCATGATCTACGGCGGCTTCGAGGTGCTGGTCGATCTCTAGCGGCGGTGCGGCGCGGGCCCGCCACGGCGGTCCTCAGGTCCAGGCGTCGATGATCCAGTCGGTCAGCTTGCCGCTGACCTGGCGCGGCAGGTCGGGGCCGAAGGAATAGGCCGCGGGGCATTCGGCGGCGCTCAGGCGCGCGGCCATCCACCTGTGCAGCTCGGCGCGCAGCAGGCTGGTATTGGCCGGCACGCCGCCGCGCGGGACGATGAAGGCCTTCAGGCGCTGGCCTTCGTCCGCCCGCATCAGGCGCACGCTTGCCTCCTGCACTTGGGGGTGGAGGCGCAGCACGTCCGCCACATAAGCCGGGAAGACGTTCACGCCGCCCACCTGTACGGCATGGTCGATGCGCCCCAGGGGGCGGAAGCGGCCATCTTCTGGCCAGTCGAGCCGGTCCTGCAGCGGGTAGTCCAGCCGGCGGCCGTCCGGCGCGCGGCGTGCGAGCGTGGCCGGGTCGGGCGTGCGCGACCAGAAGGGAAACAGCGCGTACGGCGCCTCCGGGTCGTCGCGCCAGCCCACACCCGCCGTTTCCGAGCTGCCGTAGACCTGCACCAGGCGCGCCAACCCCGAGGCAAGCACCGCGCGCGCCACTTCCGGCGGGCACGGTGCTGTCGATGTCACGCCGACGACGTCAGGTGGAAAGTGCCAGCCTTGCTCGCCGGGCTGACCGGACCCGCCGGTCAGGCCGGGATCGCCGGCGCCGCCGGTATCGCCGGCCTCGTTGAACGCGCGCCAGAAATCGGGGAAACCGAGCACCAGGTCGCCCGGCAGCAGCAGCTGCGCGACGGCGGCCGGCGAGTAGGCGCGCAGGTCCACCACCATGGCGGGGCCGATACCCAGCGCGTGCGGCAGCAGCACCGAGAACAGGAAGCCGTAGATGTGGTGCGATGGCGCCAGGCTGACGATGCGCCTGCGCCCCGGGAACAGCGAGGCCAGGCAGGCCGCCTCCTGCCACAGCAGCGCCGTCTCGTGCCGGATCGCCTTGGGCGTGCCGGAGCTGCCCGAGGTGCGGAAGGTGAGGCTGCCGCCGCCCTCTTCCAGCCCGGCCGCGGCCACCGCCAGCCAGTCGCCCAGGCGCGTGCGCGCCAGCAAGGGCTCGTCCTGTCCGCGCCGCAGGTGCAGCGTGCCCTCCATGGATGTCGCCAGGCCGATCAGCTCGAGCGAGTCCGCGCCCAGGTCGGCGCGCAGGTCGCTCTCCGCGCGCCAGGCGCCGGCAGGCTGCGGCCGGCCGGGACGCACCTGGGCCAGTTCCCCGGCCAGCAGGTCGGCGACGACACGCTGCAGGCTCGGGGCATGCCGCCACCAGCGCGGGAAGGAGTCAGGGTTCATACGTTGCGGCCGGATCGAGCGGCAAGCTTGACGAGGCGCCGAGTGTGACAGGCCGGCCGCCAGGCTGTCAAACCGGCCGCGATCCACGTTCATCGAAAAAAGCGATGAAAATGTCACACCCGGGGCTGCACACAATTGACACCGCTGCTGTCCTCATGCCAACATCATTTTCTTTCAATCAACTGCCGGCCGCGCTGGCTGTGAGTCTTTCATGAACGCCACGCCGCTCTCGTTCGACACCCCCGACCTGGCGACCCGCCTGGACCAATGCAGCGACGAAGAGCTCGACCAGCTCGGATTCGGCGTGATCGGTTTCGATGCCGAGACCAACGTGCATCGCTATAACGCCTTCGAATCGCAGGCCGCCGGACTGTCGCCAGAGCGCGTCCTCGGCCAGCCGCTGTTCACCAACGTCGCGCCCTGCCTGAACAACTTCATGGTGGCCCAGCGCTTCGAGGACGCCCTCGAGGACGGCACCGAACTCGACGCCACCATCGACTACGTCCTGACCCTGCGCATGCGCCCGGTCAAGGTGGCCCTGCGCCTGCTGGCCGGCCCAGGCCGCGCCAAGCGCTACGTCCTGGTGCAGCGCCACGCCAAGTGAGCCCCGACGTGACGCCAGATGCCGCCGGCGAGCTCGCCCGCATGAACGCGGAGTACGAGGCGCTCATCCAGTTCCTCTACCTGGCCCCGGTGGGCCTGGTGCAGACCGACGGCGCCGGCGCCGTCACGCTGATGAATCCGATCGCGGCCCAGCTCCTGATGCCGCTGTCGCGCGACGGCGGCCTCGACAACCTATTCGCCGCGCTCGAATCGGTGGCGCCCGAACTGCGCTTCCTGGCCGAGCGCTTCGAGCAGCCGAACGGCAAGATCTGCGACGGCCTGCATGTGCACCTGCATGCCGGCGCTGCGGCCAAGGCGCGCCCCGGCAAGCCGGCGCCGCAGATCCTGTCGCTCACCCTGCTCAAGCTCGACGGCGCGCGCCTGATGGCGGTCATCGCCGACGTCACCGCCCAGGTCCAGCGCGAACGCCAGCTGCGCCAGAACGAGGCCTGGCTCAACGCCATCCTGACCGGCATCACCGACTACGCACTCGCCAGCCTGGACCTCGACGGCCGCATCTGCGAGTGGAACCCCAGCATCGGCCGCGTCACCGGCTTCGGCGAAGACGCCGTCGGCCAACCCTATTCGATCTTCTACCCGCCCGACGCGCTGACGCTCGATCACCAGTGCGACCGCCTGCGCGAAGCCGACGACAACGGCTGGAGCCTGGACGAAGGCCCGCGCCGGCGCGCCGACGGCAGCACCTTCTGGGGCAGCGTCCTGATCGCGCCCCTGCCGGACCGGGAGCAGGATGGGCCGCAGGGCGGACCCGCCTATTGCCTGATCCTGCGCGACATCAGCGACAAGCGCGAAGCGGCGGAGCGCCGCCGGCGTGACGTCTTCGGCGACCACCTGACCGGGCTGGCCAACCGCCGCGCCTTCTTCGAGGCGGCCGAGCTCGAGCTGTCGCGCAACCAGGCCGCGCCGCGCCCGACCGCGGTCATCGCCATCGACGCCGACCGTTTCAAGGCCATCAACGACCGCTACGGCCATCCCGGCGGCGACGCCGTCCTGCAGCACATGGCCGGCATCCTGGCCGACACCTTCCGTACGGTCGATATCGTCGCCCGCATCGGCGGCGAGGAATTCGCCGTGCTGCTGCCCTCCACCGACCTGCCGCGCGCGGCGGTGGTGGCGGAACGCCTGCGCGCCGCCATCGCCTCGGAGCCCGCCCCCTTCGACGGCGCCGCGATCCGCTACACGATCAGCGCCGGCGTGGCCGCGCTCGACCCGCAGGACGGCGAGCACCCTGGCGTGGACCTGCTGCTCAAGCGCGCCGACCAGGCCCTGTACGCCGCCAAGCGCGCCGGCCGCAACCGGGTGGAGCGCTGGCGCCCGGAACTCGTCCAGGGAGGCGCCGATGCTGCCTGACCCGAACCTGGCCTACGAGTCGCTGATCCAGTTCCTGTACCGCGCACCGATCGGGCTCGCCCAGACCGCGCTCGACGGCACGGTGGACATGCTCAACCCGATGGCCTCCAGCCTGCTGATGCCGGTGGCCCGGGACGCCGCCCTCGACAACATGTTCGCGGTGCTGGCGCAGCTGGCGCCCGGCTTGCGCGCCACGGTCGAGGCTTACGCCGAACCGTCCGGCGTGGTCGTCGATGCGATGCGCCTGCCGCTGCCCGGCAAGCAGCGCACACCGAACGCGCCGCAGGTGCTGTCCCTGAGCCTGATGAAGATCGATCCCGAGCGCCTGATGTTCGTGGTGGCCGACGCCACGCTCGAGGTCAGGCGCGAGCAGGAAATGCTGTCGCGCCGCCTGCGCAGCGCCGCGCGCACCGATGCGCTCACCCGCATGCCCAACCGCGAGGCGGTGCGCGAGCAGATCGAGCACCTGCTGGCCCGCACCGCCGCCACGCTAGAAGCCGGCGGCAGCTTCGCGGTCCTGCTGCTGAATTGCGACCGCTTCCGCCAGATCAACGACAGCTTGGGCCAGGCCGTCGGCGACCGGCTCCTGGTCCAGATCGGCGAACGGATCCGCGGCACGCTGCGTCCGCCGAGCGACCGCCTCGATCCGCTCGGCCAGGGCGGCCAGCTGGCCGCGCGCATCGGCGGCGACGAATTCGTGGTGGTGCTGGACGGCATGCGCGCCCGCGAAGACGCCGAGCGCGTCGCGGGGCGCCTGCTGGATGCGGTCGCGCGTCCCTACCTGATCGACGGCCACGACATCGTTTGCGGAGCCAGCCTGGGCCTGGCCTGGGGTGCGGGCACGGCGGCCACCCCCGACGAAGTGCTGCGCGACGCCGGCATCGCGATGGTCGAAGCCAAGCGCGCTGGCGGCGCACGCCAGCGCGCCTTCGAACCGGCCATGCGCGAGCGCGCCGCCCAGCGCGCCGGCATCGAGCACGAGCTGCGCCAGGCGCTGCTGGAAGAACAGCTGTTCGTGGTCTACCAGCCGGTGGTCGGCCTGCTGCCCGATGGCGGCACCGACTACGCCGCCGCCGTCGAGGCCCTGGTGCGCTGGCGCCATCCGCAACGCGGCATCGTGCCCCCTGTGGAATTCATCCAGGTGGCCGAGGAATGCGGCCTGATCGGCGCGCTGGGAGACTTCGTGCTCGAACGCGCCTGCCGCGACTTCATGGACTGGCAGCGCCTGCTCGGCGAGCATGCGCCGCGCCTGGTCGCGGTCAACCTGTCGCGCGCCCAGCTCGGCCAGCCCGGCTGGATCGGCGCGGTGCAGCGCATTCTTGACGCCACCGGCATGCCGCCGGCCCGGCTGCAGCTGGAGGTCACCGAAAGCCTGGCGGCCCAGGACCAGGACATCCAGCAGCGCCTGCACGAACTCAAGGCCCTGGGCCTCAAGCTCGCGCTGGACGATTTCGGCACCGGGTATTCTTCGCTCTCCAGCCTGCACCTGCTGCCGGTCGACACGGTCAAGATCGACCGTTCCTTCGTGAGCCAGGCCGACACCAGCCACCATCACCAGGTGCTGATCGAAGCCACGGTCAAGGTGGCGCAGAGCCTGGGCATGCAGACCGTGGCCGAAGGCATCGAGACCCAGTCGCAGGCCGACGTCGTGCGCGCACAAGCCTGCACCAAGGCGCAGGGCTATTTCTACAGCCGTCCGCTCAGTTCGGCCGACCTGCTGGCCTGGCTGGGCGAACGGCGTCCTCTCGCGGCTTGACCAAGACGTGAGTTTCTTCCTACAAAAGTTGCCGGAGTAATCCTATTTTGTGCGCCGGGTTCTGCTCCCATGATGACATAACCCATCCATAACAAAGGAGAATATGATGAAACGCACCTTTCTGAGCGCCTGCGCCATCGGCCTGACTGCAATCGCCCTCACCGCTTGCGGCACCGCCGAAACCACCGACACCACGACCACCATCGACACCACCCGCACCACCACCGGTTCGAGCGGCGTGTCGACCACCACCTCGTCGACGACCACGGAATCGACCACCCTGCCGCCTGGCACCAGCACCACGGTGACCACCCCGGCGGCGACCACCACCACCACGACCACCACCGGCTCCACCCGCTAAACCGGAGCCGTGCTGGGATGAAAGGCCACCGCGAGGTGGCCTTTTTTTCGCCTGATCCCCGGGGAAACAAGCTGTTCGTGTAGGCAATGATTCCGTAAATGCGTGAGTATGCTCCTACATTCAGTCTCGATTTGATCCTATTTCATGCTCGCGATCCGCTCCGCATGATGGGGAACCAACCAACCCCGAGGAGAAAAACGATGACGAATAAATATCAAGCCCTGCTGCTCGGCGGGCTGATGTCCCTGGCCCTGGCGGCATGCAAATCCACTGGCGACGAGATGGGCACCGGCAGCAGCAGCAGCGGCTCGACCATGAGCAGCGGCAGCACCACCGGTGGCAGCACCGGCACCGGCACCACCGGCACCGGCACGGGTACGGGCAGCACCAGCGGCAGCAGCTCGACCTGGGGCACCGGCACCTCGTCCGGTACCGGCGCGACCACGCCGCCGCCTGTGGGCAGCTCGAGCACCACCACGAACCCGACCTCGCCGCCGACCAACGACCCGACCACCACCACCGATCCAACCCGCCGCTGATCCGGCGAGCGCCGTCCAACCCGGCATCGGAAGCGTCCGCGCTTCACCGCCGGGTTTGTTTGTTTCCGAAGGTAAAACTCGGGCGCTCGGGTAGAATGGCCCGCATGGCATCTGCCCCCACTACCTCCGCCCGCCGATGAAGAACTGGTTCGCCCGCCTGTTCGGGAGCGCGCGCGGCGGCGCGCCTACACCGCAAGACCTTCCCGCGCAGCCCGCGGGACCGGGCGCCGTTGCGATCCCGCCACGTAGCGAGGATGCGGCGCCGGACCTGGATCTCGCATTCTATCGCTGGCTCGCCGGTCCCTGCTCCGCCGCCGGCGTCGCCGGGGGAGCACTGCTGATCGACGAGCTGACCCGTCTGGCCGGGCAGCCTGAGGCGGCAGCGGGACTGGTGCCGCGCGTCCCCGCCGTGATCCCGCAGCTGTTGCGCAGCCTGCGCGACGAAGCCAGTTCCGCGGCCGGCCTGGCGCGCCAGCTGTCCCAGGACGCGGTCCTGGTGGCCGAAGTGATCCGCGAGGTTAACAGCCCCTATTACCGGCCCGCTACGCCGGTGCGCAACATCGAAGGCGCCCTGCTGCTGCTCGGCCAGAACGGCTTGCGCATGCTGCTCGCGCGCGTGGCTTTCCGCCCGGTGATCAGCATGCAGCCCGGCCAGCTGGCGCGCCAGCTCGCGCCGACCCTGTGGAACCAGTCGGAGAAATGCGCGCTGGCCGCCTCGCTGCTCGCCCCGGCCCACGGCGCCGATCCCTTCGAAGCCTACCTGGCGGGACTGATGCACAACATCGGCCTGGTGGTGGCGCTGCGCGTGGCCGACCAGGCGCTGCCGGGAGCGCTGCCGGACGACGACGGCTTCGCAGCCGCCCTGCTGGGCGCCGCGCGCCTGCTGTCGTCCCGCATCGCCGCCGCATGGGACTTGCCGCCCGCCGTGGCTTCCGCGATCGCCCAGCCCGATGGCGGCCTGCTCCTGGCCGGCGCGCTGGCCGCCGGCGACCGCCTCGCCAAGCTGCGCCTGCTGGCCGACGCCGCCCAGCCGGGATTCGTGCGCAGCGCCGGCGCGCTGGCGCCCCAGGAACGCAAGGTGTTCGACCAACTCTCGGAAAGTGAAGACTGATGGCCTTTCAGATCGAGCAGAAACTCGTGATCGGCGTCGCCTCCAGCGCCTTGTTCGACCTGTCGGAATCGCACCAGGTCTACCTGGAGGAAGGTCCGGAAGCCTACCGCGGCTACCAGGAGCGCCACCTCGACCTCATCCTCGGCAAGGGCGTGGCCTTTCCTTTCATCCGGCGCTTCCTCAACATCAACAAGTGTTTTCCGCGCCAGTCGCCGGTCGAGGTCGTGCTGTTCTCGCGCAACTCGCCCGAGACGGGCCTGCGCGTGATGCGTTCCATCGCCCACTATGGCCTGGATATCTCGCGCGCCGCCTTCATGAACGGCAAGTCGCCCTACGCCTACCTGCCGGCCTTCAACGCCTCGCTGTTCCTGAGCGCCAACGAGGAAGACGTCAAGAGCGCGATCGCCGTCGATTATCCCGCCGGCCTGGTGCTGCCGTCGAAGATCGCCGACGACGAGGACGACCTGGAGCTGCGCGTGGCCTTCGACTTCGACGGCGTGCTGGCAGACGACGAGTCCGAGACCGTCTTCAAGCGCAACAACGACCTCGACGAGTTCCACGCCCACGAGCTGCTGCACGTGGCCCGCCCGCACCAGCCGGGGCCCCTGGCGGGCCTGTTCCAGAAACTGGCGATGATGCAGCGCCTGGAAGACCGCGCCCAGCGCCGCGATCCCGGCTACCGCAAGATCGTGCGCATCGCCATCATCACCGCGCGCAACGCGCCCTCGCACGAGCGCGTGGTCACCACCCTGAAGAGCTGGGGCGTCTCGGCGGACGAGACCTTCTTCCTCGGCGGCATGGACAAGGCGCGGGTGCTGTCGGTGTTCAAGCCCCACATCTTCTTCGACGACCAGCTGACCCACCTGAAGGCGGCGCCGGGCGGCACCATCCCCATGGTCCACGTGCCTTTCGGTATCGCCAACCGCAGGATGGGCCTCGATACGGCCGCCGATATCGCTGCCTGAGTGACCCGCGATCGTCCCGCGTGACGTCCGCGTCGGTGCGCATGCGCACGGAGCGCCGCGGCGGCAGGCGCTAGGGTAGCCCTTCCATGTGGAAGGAGCCGCCATGAGCCAGGACCAAGGAAAACCGCACTCCCGCACACCCAACATGCCTGCAGGCGGATGGGGATCGGTGCGCGACGTCGCCACCATCCTGCTGCACCAGGACACCGTCGCGAAGGACAGCACCCTGCTGCCCCGGCAGAACAAGCCCGACGGCTATGCCTGCGCCAGCTGCGCCTGGGCCAAGCCGGCCCATCCCCATCCCTTCGAATTCTGTTCCAGCGGGGCCAAGGCCACCGCCTGGGAAACCACCAGCCGCACCATTGGCGCCGATTTCTTCGAGCGCCACACATTGACGGAGCTCGAGAGCTGGAGCGACCACCAGCTGGAGGACCAGGGCCGGCTCACGGTGCCGCTGCGCTGGGACCCTGCCACCGACACCTACCGCGAAATCGGCTGGGACACGGCCTTCGCCGAGATCGGCGCCGCGCTGCGCGGCTTCGAGCGCGAACAGGTGGTGTTCTACGCCTCCGGCCGCGCTTCGCTGGAGACCTCCTACATGTTCCAGCTGCTGGCCCGCATGTACGGCAACAACAACCTGCCCGACAGCTCCAACATGTGCCACGAGAGCACCTCCGTGGGCCTGCAGAAGACCATCGGCGTGGGCGTCGGCACCATCGGCCTGCCGGACTTCGAACGGACCGACTGCATTTTCTTCTTCGGACAGAACGTGGGCGTGAACAGCCCGCGCATGCTGCACCAGCTGCAGGCGGCGCGCCGGCGCGGGGTGCCGGTCATCACCTTCAATCCGCTGCGCGAGCGCGGCCTGGTCAGCTTCACCAATCCGCAGTCGCCGCTGGAGATGCTGACCGGGCACGAGACCGTGATCAGCACCCAGTACCACCAGGTGCGGCCCGCCGGCGACACGGCGGCGATCATGGGCCTGTGCAAGGCGATCCTGGCCGCCGACGCCTCGGCGCCGGTCCTCGACCGCGACTTCATCGCGGAACATACCCATGGCTTCGAAGCGTTCGCGCAGGCGGTGCGCAGCTGCGAATGGAGCGAGATCGAGCGCGAATCCGGGCTGACGCGCGGGGCGCTGGAAGGCGCGGCCGAAGTCTGGTGCCGCTCCCGCGCGGTGATGGCGGTGTACGGCATGGGCCTGACCCAGCACCGCAACGGCGTGCAGAACGTGGCCATGCTCGTCAACCTGCTGCTGCTGGGCGGCCACATCGGCCGGCCCGGCGCCGGCATCTGCCCGGTGCGCGGGCACTCGAATGTCCAAGGACAGCGCACGGTCGGCATCACCGAAAAGCCCGAGCTGGCGCCCCTCGACAAGCTCAAGGAGCAATACGGCTTCGAGCCACCGCGCAAGCCCGGCATGAACACCGTGGACGCCTGCGAGGCTATCCTGGCGCGCAAGCTGCAGGCCTTCATCGGCCTGGGCGGAAACTTCGTGCGCGCGGTGCCGGAGACCGTCATGATGGAAGCGGCCTGGCGCGGGATTCCGCTCACGGTGCAGATCGCGACCAAGCTCAATCGCACCCACGTCATCCACGGCAAGGCCGCCTACCTGCTCCCTTGCCTGGGCCGGATCGAGACCGACCGCCAGGCGAGCGGCGAACAGGCGGTGACCGTCGAGGACAGCACCGCCTGCATGCACGGCTCGCGCGGCATGGCGGAACCCGCCGCCGCAACCTTGCTGTCGGAGCCGGCGATCGTGGCCGGCATCGCCAAGGCCACGCTGGACGCGAATCCGAAGCTCGACTGGGATGCCTGGGTAGCCGATTATGCGACGGTGCGCGACGCCATCGAAGCCACCTATCCGGACATCTTCAAGGACTTCAATGCCCGCATGTGGACACCGGGCGGTTTCCGCAAGCCGCTCGCCGCGGCCGAGCGCAAGTGGGAGACCGAGAGCGGCAAGGCCAACTTCACCGTGCCCGAGAACCTGCTGGGCGACCCGGACATGCATGCCACGGCACAGTCTCTGCGGCTGTTCACGATCCGCAGCGACGGCCAGTTCAACACCACCATCTACAGCTACGACGACCGCTTCCGCGGCGTGCACGGCAGCCGCATGGTGCTGTTCATGGCGCCGGGCGACATGGCGCGCCTGGCGCTGCGCGAGGGAGACATGGTCAACCTGCGCGCGGCGGCCCAGGACGGCGTGGAGCGGCGCGTGGATGGCCTGGCGGTCGTTCCCTACGACGTGCCTGCGGGATGCATCGCCGGCTACTACCCGGAATGCAATCCCCTGATTCCGCTCTGGCACCACGCCAAGGAAAGCAAGGTCCCCGCGGCCAAGGCCATCGACGTCATCGTCGAACGCGCCGGGAGCCAGTCGTGAACGCGGCCGCCGGCCTGCCGGCCCAGTGCTGGATCGCGGACCGCGTCCAGGCGGCCAGCGAGACGGTCGCCGAGGAAGTGCCGGTGGCGCTCAGCTACGACGGCATCACCCACGCCGTCATGCTGGCCTCGCCCATGGACCTGGAAGACTTCGCGGTCGGATTTTCGCTCGGCGAACGCATCGTGCGCCGGGCATGCGACATCCACGATCTCGAGATCGAGGAGACCGACCAGGGTATCGCCATCGACATGCGCATTGCCTCGGGCGCCTTCATGCGCTTCAAGGAAGGCCGGCGCGCACGCACCGGGCGTACCGGCTGCGGCCTGTGCGGGGTAGAGAGCCTGGCCTGGTTCGAGGACGACGCCTGGACCGCGGCGGCGCCGGGCGAAGCATTGGCGCTGGCGCCGGGCGCGCTGCACCACGCGATGGCGGCGCTGGGCATGCGCCAGGAGCTCCATCGGGCCACGGGCGCCGTCCATGCGGCCGGCTGGGCCTCGCTCGATGGCGAACTGCAGTGCATGCGCGAGGATGTCGGCCGCCACAACGCGCTGGACAAGCTGGTCGGCGCCCTGGCGCGCGACGGGCTGGACACGCGCCGGGGCTTCGCCGTCGTGACCAGCCGGGCCAGCTTCGAGATGGTGCAGAAGGCGGCGCGCGCGGGCATGCCGGTGCTGGCCGCGATCTCGGCGCCGACCGCGATGGCGGTCCGCCTGGCGGAGCGAGCCGGCGTGACCCTGGCCGGCTTCGTGCGCGGAGACCGCCACGTGGTCTACAGCCACCCGGCCCGCCTGCAGCGATCTTATTGAATCGTCAAGAAACGCCCGCCCGGCGCCCGGCGGCCAACGGCCGCTTCGACTATAATGGACGACCCATCGTCGCGACACTCATTGCACGCTGCATGCCCTTCGATCTCAAGAAACATCTCCCCAAACCAGGTCAACGTTTTGTCCTGCCGGCCCTGCACGGCTCCTCGGACGCCTACGCGCTCGCCGTCGCCGCGCTCGCGCTCAAGGCGAACCAGCAGATGCTCACCGTTATCGTGGCGAACGCCAGCGACGGCCAGCGCCTGCTCGACGAGATCCCCTGGTTCGCGGAGGGCAAGCTGTCCTGCCACCTGCTGCCCGACTGGGAGACCCTGCCCTACGACGCCTTCTCGCCGCACCAGGACCTGGTGTCCGAGCGCCTGGCGACCCTGCACGAGATCCGCAACGGCCAGTGCGACGTGCTGGTGGTTCCTGCCACCACCGCCCTGGTGCGCCTGGCGCCGCCGTCCTTCCTGGCGGCCTACACCTTCTTCTTCCGCCAGGGCGAGAAGCTGGACGAGGCCAGGCTCAAGGCCCAGCTGACCCTGGCCGGCTACACCCACGTGTCGCAGGTGATGTCGCCGGGCGAGTACTCGGTGCGCGGCGGCCTGATCGACCTGTTCCCGATGGGTTCGGCCCTGCCTTACCGCCTCGACCTGTTCGGCGACGAGATCGAGACCATCCGCACCTTCGACGCCGACACCCAGCGCTCGCTCTACCCAGTCAGGGAAGTGCGCCTGCTGCCCGGCCGCGAGTTCCCGATGGACGAGGCGTCCCGGACCGCCTTCCGCGGCCGCTGGCGCGAGCGCTTCGAGGGCGACCCGACCCGCTCGCCGCTCTACCGCGACATCGGCAACGGCATCGCCCCCAGCGGCATCGAATACTACCTGCCGCTGTTCTTCGACGAGACGGCGACCCTGTTCGACTACCTGCCCGAGGAATCCCCGCTGGTCCTGGTGGGCGACATCGACGCGGCAATCCAGCGCTTCTGGCTGGACACCGAATCGCGCTACCGCTTCCTCAAGAGCGACCGCGAGCGTCCGCTGCTGGAGCCGCGCGAGCTGTTCCTGGGCGCCGAGCAGTTCTTCACCTGCGCCAAGCCGCACGGGCGCTGGGCCATCGCGCGCGACGCCGCCGCGCCGGCCTCGGAACTGAGCGCGCCGATTCCCGACATCGCCGTCAACCGCCGCCTGGACGACCCGCTGACCAACCTGCGCGGCTATTTGCTGCGCAAGGACGCGCGCGTGATGATCTGCGCCGATTCGGCCGGCCGCCGCGAGACCCTGCAGCAGTACTTCGCCGAATACAAGCTGGACCTGGCATCGGTCGAAGGCTTCGACGGCTTCAAGGCCACGGACGCGCGCCTGGCGCTGGGCGTCGCCCCGCTGCAGGCCGGTTTCGAGCTGCTCGACGAAGGCAGCGGCCACCTGGTGTTCGTCACCGAGACCGAGCTTTATGCGGGCTCTGGCCGCCGCGCCGGCAAGAAGAAGCAGGAAGCGACCAGCCAGGTCGAGTCGATGGTGCGCGACCTGTCGGAGCTGAAGATCGGCGACCCGGTGGTGCACATCAACCACGGCATCGGCCGCTACATGGGCCTGATGAGCATGGACCTCGGCGAAGGCGAGACCGAGTTCCTGCACCTGGAATACGCCAAGGACTCGAAGCTGTATGTGCCGGTGTCGCAGCTGCACGTGATCTCGCGCTATTCCGGCAGCTCGCCGGAAGACGCGCCGCTGCACGCGCTCGGCTCGGGCCAGTGGGAAAAGGCCAAGCGCAAGGCGGCCGAGCAGGTGCGCGACACCGCGGCCGAGCTGCTCAACCTGTATGCGCGCCGCGCCGCGCGCCAGGGCCATTCCTTCGAATACTCCAGCGTCGACTACGAGAACTTCGCCACCAGCTTCGGCTTCGACGAGACGCCGGACCAGGCGGAAGCGATCCACAACGTCATCAAGGACATGACCTCGGGCCGCCCGATGGACCGCCTGGTGTGCGGCGACGTCGGCTTCGGCAAGACCGAAGTGGCGCTGCGCGCGGCCTTCATCGCGGTCATGGGCGGCAAGCAGGTCGCGATCCTGGCCCCGACCACCCTGCTGGCCGAGCAGCACGCCCAGACCTTCGCCGACCGCTTCGCCGACTGGCCGGTGAAGATCGCCGAGCTGTCGCGCTTCCGCACCGGCAAGGAAGTCAACAACGCCATCAAGGGCATGGCCGACGGCACCGTCGACATCGTGATCGGCACGCACAAGCTGCTCTCGCCGGACGTGAAATTCGAGCGCCTGGGCCTGGTCATCATCGACGAGGAACACCGCTTCGGCGTGCGCCAGAAGGAAGCGCTGAAGGCCTTGCGCGCCGAAGTCGACGTGCTGACCCTGACCGCGACCCCGATCCCGCGCACCCTGGGCATGGCCCTGGAAGGCTTGCGCGACTTCTCGATCATCGCCACCGCGCCGCAGAAACGCCTGGCGATCAAGACTTTTGTCCGCAGCGAGGACGGCTCGGTGATCCGCGAAGCCTGCCTGCGCGAACTCAAGCGCGGCGGCCAGATCTACTTCCTGCACAACGAGGTCGAGACCATTGAAAATCGCCGGTCCATGCTGGAGGAACTGCTGCCCGAAGCGCGCATCGGCGTGGCCCACGGCCAGATGCACGAGCGCGACCTGGAAAAGGTGATGCGCGACTTCGTCTCGCAGCGCTTCAACATCCTGCTGTGCACGACCATCATCGAGACCGGCATCGACGTGCCGACCGCGAACACCATCATCATGCACCGCGCCGACAAGTTCGGGCTGGCCCAGCTGCACCAGCTGCGCGGCCGCGTCGGACGTTCGCACCACCAGGCCTATGCCTACCTCTTGGTGAACGACGTGATGAGCCTGACGAAGCAGGCCCAGCGCCGCCTGGACGCGATCCAGGCGATGGAAGAACTGGGCAGCGGCTTCTACCTGGCCATGCACGACCTGGAAATCCGCGGCGCCGGCGAAGTGCTGGGCGAGAACCAGTCCGGCGAGATGCTGGAAGTGGGCTTCCAGCTGTATTCGGACATGCTGAACGAGGCGGTGCGCTCGCTCAAGGCCGGCAAGGAGCCGGACCTGGCCGCGCCGCTGTCCTCGACCACCGAGATCAACCTGCACGTGCCGGCCCTGCTGCCGTCGGACTACTGCGGCGACGTGCACGAACGCCTGTCGATCTACAAGCGCCTGGCCAACTGCGAAACCCAGAACCGCATCGACGACATGCAGGAAGAACTGATCGACCGCTTCGGCAAGATGCCGGACCCCGTGCGCGCGCTGATCGAGACCCACCGCCTGCGCATCGCCGCCAAGACGGTCGGCATCGTCAAGATCGACGCCCATGGCGAAGCCGTGAACATGCAGTTCATGGAAAAGCCGCCGATCGATCCGATCAAGATCATCACCCTGATCCAGAAGAACCGCCACATCAAGCTGGCCGGTCAGGACAAGCTGCGCATCACGGCCGGCATGCCGGACCTGCAGGCGCGCGTGAACCAGGTTAAACAGACTATCAAACAACTGCTCGCTTAATCCCACTATGACCATGAACCTGGTTCTCCAGGGGCCGCAGGCCGCCCCCGACACGCTCGCTGCTCTCGCCCGCCTGGCCGGCGGCGTCCGCACGAACACGATCAACGCCCATGCCTTGCGCTGCGAAGACGTGGCTTTTACGGCCGAACTGAAGGCCCAGGTCGAGCAGGCCGCTTTCGACGCCGGCGTGGACGCCACCTTCATCGAAGCGGGCCGCAGCCTGCGCGACTTCGGCCTGGTCGCCATGGACATGGACTCGACCCTGATCACCATCGAGTGCATCGACGAGATCGCGGACATGCAGGGGCTGAAGCCGCAAGTGGCCGAGATCACCGAAGCCGCGATGCGCGGCGAACTGGATTTCGCCGCCAGCCTGACGCGCCGCGTGGCTCTGCTCGAGGGTCTGGAAGCGAGCGCCCTGGAGCGCGTCTACGAGGAGCGCCTGCGCATCTCGATGGGCGGCGAAGCGATGCTCCAGGCGGTGCAGGCGGCCGGCCTCAAGACCCTGCTGGTTTCGGGCGGCTTCACCTTCTTCACCGAACGGCTCCAGCAGCGGCTGAAGCTGGACTTCGCCCACGCCAACGTGCTCGAAGTCGCAAACGGCAAGCTGACCGGCAAGGTGGCCGGCGGCATCGTCGATGCTGAAGAGAAAAAGCGCACCGTCCAGCGCGTGTGCGGCGAGCTCGGCATCTCCCCGGCCCAGGCCATCGTGATGGGCGACGGCGCCAACGACCTCAAGATGATGGGCATCGCCGGCCTGTCGGTGGCCTTCCGCGCCAAGCCGGTGGTGCGCGCGCAGGCCAGCGTGGCGCTGAACTTCTCGGGCCTGGATGGCCTGCTGAACATCCTCGCATAAGGCCGGGAAACGGCCGCACGAGGCAGCGCAAACCTCGTGCGTACTCCTGTTGGAAGCGCGGCGCCGCTGGACTAAGGTGAATCGGCGGCCATGCCGTGCCGCTCGTCCACCGACAGGAGCCAGCCATGCAGGCGACACGCGCTTCCCTTTCCGATGATCACGGACCAGCCGATCCCGGCCGCCGCCGCGCGCTCGCGGCTGTTCCGGCGCTGGCCGGCGCCCTCGCGGCCTCGTCGCCGCGCGCCACGGCCCAGTCTCTTCGGCCGGCTCCCTGGTACGCCGCATGGGGCTGCGCGCCGGCCGGTCCGCCTCCTTCCGCCAGCCTGCTGACCCTCAACAGCCAGACCCTGCGCCTGATCGTGCGCACCGGCATCGGCGCGGGGCGCCTGCGCATCCGCCTGTCCAATGAAATGGGCAGTACGCCGCTGCGCGTCGGCGCGGCCCGCATCGGCCTGCGCTCGAACGCGTCCAGCGTGCTTGCCGGGACCAACCGCGCGCTGAGCTTCGGCGGACGCGCCGCCATCACGATCCCGGCGGGGGCGCCGGCCCTGTCCGATCCGGTCGACCTGTCGGTCGGCGCCTTCGCCGACCTGGCGGTGAGCCTGTACCTGCCCGGATCGGTCCCGCTCAGCACGATGCACAGCGCCGCCTGCCAGACCAGCTATGTCTCCACCAGCGGCGACCATACGGCCGACACGGTCTTCCCGGTCCTGCGCACCCTGGCGTCCTGGCCCTTGCTGGCGGAAGTGGATGCGGATCGTTCCGCCGCGGTCATCGTCGCGCTGGGCGATTCGATCACCGACGGCGTAGGCAGCACCAGCAACGCCAACCGGCGCTGGCCCGACTGGCTGGCGCGCCGCTTCCAGGCGGAACTGAGCGGCATGGGATCGTTCGCGGTGGTCAACCGTGGGATCAGCGGCAATCGCCTGCTGCTCGACGACGGGACGATGCCGCTGGCGGGACGCGACCTGCTGGAGCGCTTCGACCGCGACGTGCTGGCGACGGCCGGCGTGCGCGCGCTGGCGGTGCTGATCGGCACCAACGACATTCTCTACAGTCCGGCGTCGAGCCCGGTGCGTACCGAGGAGCTGGCCGCCGGCTACCGCCAGCTGATCGAACGCGCGCATGCGCATGGCGTCGCGGTGATGGGTGCAAGCTTGCCGCCTTTCGGCGGACACGCCTACTTCAACACGGCGCGCGAGGCGGCGCGGCAGGCGGCGAACGCCTGGGTGCGCAGCTCCGGCGCCTTCGATCTGGTCGCGGACTTCGACCTGGCCCTGCGCGACCCCCAGGCGCCGGAACGGATGCGCGCCGCCTACGACAGCGGCGACCATCTGCATCCGGGCGACGCGGGCTACCAGGCGATGGCGGCCAGCGTGCCACTGGCCCAGCTGGCGGCGCTGGCCGCGGGCTGAGCCACGGATTGAACGCGATTCAGGCCTTGGGTTTCGGCGGCGGAGGCGGCTCCGGATTGGTTTCCATCGACCAGATAACAGAGGCGATCTTCCAGCCGGACTCGGTGCGCAGCAAATGCCAGGCTTCCTTGCCCGAGTTCTGCTTGTAGTTGCCGACCATGAAGCTGTAGTCGAACCAGACCTGGGCCACATCGCCGTCCGTGTCGATGCGCACGTTCGAGAAGGTTTCCTCGAGATGCGCCGGGTCGCCGGCGATGTCTTCGATGAACTCGCGCGGGTTGCTGTTGAAGGTCTTTGGCGGAGCAGGCCGCGACGGGTCCTTGGCGCGGACACGGGCGTGACGCCGCTCCACGCTGGCATCAGTGAACGCGGCGGACCACGTGATGTTATCGCGCAGGAACAGCTTCATGAAGCTGTCCTTGTCCTTGTTGATGATCGAGGTGCGGAAGGTCTCGACGACCTGCTCGATTTGCTGGCGGTGGTCGAGCTTGGTTTGGGCCCAGGCCTGGGAACCTGCTGCCAGGTAGAGGCCGGCGGCCAGGATGGCGGCGGTGAGTGGTCGTTTCATCTAGTCTCCTGATTGTGCAGCAACTAGTATAGGGAGTGGCAAGGCGACAATACTCACCGATAATCACTTGCCCATCAGTCAACATCGCTGCCGTACAATATCTGTTTTCTCAAGAGGAGCGGCGCATGGCACTGGCGGCAAACATCCTGATGGGCCTGGTATTCCTCATCCACGTCTACATCTTCCTGCTGGAGACCGTGCTGTTCCGCAGCCGCGGCCGCAAGGTATTCCGCCTGAGCGAACAGCAGGCGGAGATGCTGGCGCCCGCGATGTCGAACCAGGGTTGCTACAACGGTTTCCTGGCCGCCGCGCTGGCCGTGGCCTTCCTGCATCCGGATGCCGATACGGCGCGCGCCTTCGCCGTCTTCGGCCTGCTGTGCGTGGCCGTGGCCGGCGTCTGGGGTGCAGTGACGGTCCAGCGCCGCATCCTGATGATCCAGACCCTTCCCGCCCTGCTGGCGCTCGCGGCCGTGCTGGCGGCTGCGGTGTAACAAGCTGTAATGCTTAAGGCGAACCGGCGTCCGGGCGGCTACCATGCAAGGATCAGGAGGACCGCCATGAAAAAGTTTGCCATCATCATCGCGTCGCTTGCCACGCTGGCAGGCTGCGCGACCCAGCATCCACAGTACGCCAACCGCGGCTACGCATCGTCGGGCGATCCCAGCCAATGGCGCGTGGTGTCGGTGACCCCGGTACCGCTCGGCACGGGCGCCCGCGCCGCCGCCAGCGGCCAGGCCTCGGCCACGACCGGCGGCCCGACCGTCACCTACTCGACCCCGACCACGGTGTCGCCGGTGTATGTACCGCAGCCGGTCTACACGCCCGAGCCCGTGTATGCCGAGCGGCCCCGCTACTACTACCCGCCGATCTCGATCGGCCTGGGCTTCAACTTCGGCCGAGGCTGGGGCCATCATCGCGGCTGGGGCGGCCATATCGGTACGCGCTGGCCTTACCACTGGCGCTGAGAACTCCGCATTCAAGAAAGCCGGCTTCGCGCCGGCTTTTTTCATTCAAACGACCTGATCAGTGACCGTGCTGGCGCTCGTACTCGTCCGCCTCGGCCTTGTTCGCATGGATGATGCCGTCCGGGTGCTCCGGCGGGGTGTAGAGCGTGTACAGGCGCATCGGCTCGCTCTTCGAGGTATTGATGACATTGTGCTCGGTGCCAGCCGGGATGACGACGGCGACACCGTCTTCCAGCTTGTGCTCTTCGCCGTCCAGCAGCGCCACGCCCTCGCCCGCTTCCACGCGGATGAACTGATCGTGGCCTTCATGGCGTTCGACGCCGATTTCCTCGCCCGGCTGCAGGGTCATGATCACCAGCTGGCTGCGCTGGGTGGTGTACAGGACTTCGCGGAAGTTGTTTCCGGCGAGGGTCTTCTCTTCGATGTTGATGCTGTAGCCCGGCATGCTCTTCTCCAGTGTTGGTCACGGCGGCCCTTGCCGCCCTGGCATCATTGTATAAGAGCCAAGCCGGGCCTGCCTTGGACGAACGTGCTGTGCCGGAGCCGCGCCGCCTAGGGCGCGCCGAACAGGTCGTGGGCGTCCAGGATGGCGTAGGCGATCTCCGGACGCTCGCCCAGCAGGCGGCGCACGGCCGCCGGCACCGACTGGCGCACCTTCTTGCACAGGCCGGGCCGCTCCTCGAGCACGATCAGGATGCCGCGCACGGTACGGACCTCGTTGGGCCCCGGTTCGATGCGCAACTCGGCGCCGATGTTCTTCCGGATCAGCCCCTGCACATGCTTCAGGTCTTCATAGTTCTCGACCCGTTCGATACGGTCGAGCAGCTTCTGCTCCTGCTGGCGCGTGAGCGCGAGCGGACGGTAGTCGGCCTGCGGATCGGCCAGGACACGGTCGCGCTCGCACACGCAGGCGCCCGGCGGGCACTCCACGCGGACAGGAAATGGCAGCGGCGGCGGCGGAGAATAAGCGGGTTCGGTCACGCTCAAGGATGGTGGTCGTTTACCTCAGGCGATTCTACATCGGCGAAGCGGTCGAGCGCATCCGCGCCGGGGCGGGCGACGGCGGCCAGCAGCGCATTCATGCGCTTGTAGTGCGAACCCTTCCAGTACACGCGCAGGCAGCTTTCACAGGTCGTGAATTCCTCGTGCTGCTCGCGCACGGAGGCCGGCAGGCGGTCGCTCACGTCGGCCTTGGCGACTGCGCGCAAAGGCACGTTGCAGTGCAGGCAGATGCTGAACGGGCGTGCGCCATCGGCCAGGTCGAGCCGCTCGAACAGTTCGCGCAGCTGTTCCGGGGGATCGAGGGAATGGATGTAGCAGCCGTGCATGATGGTGCGGCGCTTGAGCAGCTCGCGGTCGCGCGTCAGCACCACCCGGTCCTCGTCCTGCGCGATGTCCTCGACGTCGTCGTCGTGGTAGTGGTTGTCGTACAGGGTGTCGAAGCCGGCCATGCGCAGCAGCCGCGCCAGTCCGCCCAGGTGGGCGTCGGCGACGAAGCGCATGCGCGAGAGCGGACGCTCGCGCAGGCGCTCCAGTGGCGAGCGGTATTCGGGGGCGCTGTCGTGGGCGACTTCGAGGACTTCGAAACGCGGGTAGACCGAGACCCGGTCGCCGTCCTTCAGCACGCGGTCGAAGCCGCACTCCTGGCCATTGACCAGCACCGCCTCGACCTCGGTATGCGGCACGCCGAGCGCCTCGATCATGTGCTTGGTGGTTGCCGATTGCGCGCACTCGGAGGCAAAGGTGCGGCCGCGCCGCTCGCGCGGCAGGAAATCGTTCAGCTCTTCGTGGAAACTAAAAATTGCGGTAACCATGGACTCAGTATGGCACTTTCGTAAAATCCCTGCATGAACTATCCGTGCATCAATTCGAGTGCATTCGGCACCGATTCGCCGGCCGCGGTGTTATCGAAGATGCACCAGCAGGTACGGCCTTTGCCGATGTGCGCGTCGAGGTCGGCCCTCACGGCATCGATGGTCTCGCGCGGATAGCGCGAGTAGTAAATACGGGGCGCGCCATGCAGCCGGACGTACACATTGTCCTCGCTGGTGGGCACATGCGGACCGGGCTGGCCGGCCGGCGGATCGGCGATGACGCGCGTGATGCCACGCTCGCGCAGCAGCTCGGTGGCCGGGTCCGAGAACCAGCTCGGATGGCGCGCCTCGAACGCGACCATGCAGCCGAACAGCTCGTTCAACTGGCCGAAGAAGGTCCTGGCAGGCTCGTCCGTGAATCCGAACTTGGGCGGCAGCTGCACCAGCAGGCAGCCGAGCTTGCCGCCGAGCTTGCCAGCTTCGCGCGCGAATTTTTCCAGCTGCGCGCCGGCGTCGAGCAGGCGCGCATCGTGCGTGATCGCGCGCGGCACCTTGACCGCGAAGCGGAAGGCGTCGGGCACCGAGTCGGCCCAGCGTGCATATGTCTCGGGCTTGTGCGGGCGGTAGAAGGACGAGTTGATCTCCACGGCCGGGAACACGGCCGCGTAGCGTTCGAGGTGGCTGCCTTTCTCGGGGAACGGCGCGGCGTGCTCTTTCCAGAGGTTCCATCCCGCGCATCCGACCAGCAGGCTGCCGGTCTTTTTCTGGGTCATCGGTCGATCGAATAAGTTGTCGACCCCGATTCTACGGAATGCTCAGCCATGGCGGCGCATGGCTGGCGGCCCGGCCGGCAGCTTCGCGCGCAGGCGCATACAATACCTTCCATCACAGCCCACACAGGAGGAATCCATGAGCGACCCGCTCCACGTCGTCTGTCCGCACTGCGACGCAGTGAACCGCATGCCGCAGGCGCGGCTGCAGGATGCGCCCACCTGCGGCAAATGCTCGCAGCCGATCTTCACCGCGCGTCCGCTCGATGTCGACAGCGCGCGTTTCGAGAAGCACGTGACGCGCAACGACATTCCCGTGCTGGTGGATTTCTGGGCCGAATGGTGCGGCCCCTGCAAGATGATGGCGCCGGCCTATGCCCAGGCGGCGCAGCGCCTGGAGCCGATGGTGCGCCTGCTGAAGGTCGATACCGAGCGCTCCCAGGACCTGGCGGCGCGCTTCGCGATCCGCAGCATCCCCACGATCGCCCTGTTCCGCGGCGGCCGCGAAGTCGCGCGCCAGGCCGGCGCCATGGATGCAGGACGGCTCGTGGCCTGGGTCCAGTCACAAATCCGCCCGGCATAGCGCGAATCGATTATCATTCGGTCAACTGAACCTCATGGAGGACGCCATGTCCCAGGAACTCGTGTTTGAACAGGGTGTCGAGAATGCCAAGCAGTTCGCGCGCATCCTGTACGTCGTGCATGCACTCACCTTCTTCTTCTCGGTGGGCACCCTGTCGATCCTGGTCCTGATCGTCAACTACGTGAAGCGCCCCGATACCCAGGGCACGATCGTGTATTCGCACCACACCTGGATGATCCGTTCGTTCTGGTGGTACCTGGCCTGGATGATCCTGGGCGGCGTGCTGTGGGTGACCCTGATCGGCATCCCGGTCGCCATGCTGATCTGGGGCGTGGCCTGGCTGTGGATGGCCTACCGCATCATCCGCGGTTTCCTGGACCTGAACAGCAACCGGGCGATGCCGGTCTGAGGAAAGCGGACGGCAGGCGGCCCGCGCCGCCTGCCCCCATCATGGCTTACCAGGACAGGTGGTGGGCGCCGAACTCCGGGCTGCCGACCACGTGCACGCCCGGCGCCGTGCCCGGACCATCCTTTTCCGTTTCCTGACCCGGCGGCGGCGCGTCGACGCCGTTGCCGATACCGTTGTTGCCGTGGTTGACGAACAGGGTGAAGGCATCCGATACCGACAGGTTGCCGCCGGCGCCCGTCGCATGGTCGGTCGCCGTCACCACCACCTCGAACGAAGTGACCAGTTTCGGCGCCTTGCCCGAGAAGGTGCCGGTGGCCGCATCGAACTTCAGCCAGCTCGGCAGCGCTGAGCCATTGGCCATGGTCGCCGAATAGCTCAGGGTGTCGCCCTTGTCGGCATCCGTGAAGCTGCCGGCCGGCAGCTGGAACGAAAACGCCTTGTTGAAGTTGATGTGCTTGTCCGCCAGGGCCGCCGCCACCAGCGGCGCATCGTTGCTGCCGATGACCGTGATGTCGAGCGAGGACAGCAGCGATGCGAAGCCGTCCGTTGCCGTGTAGTCGAAATGCTCGACCAGGCTCGCGCCGCGGCCCAGCGACTTCAGCGCCGCGGTCGCGCCCAGCTCGTAGACGTAGCTGCCGTCCTGGTTCAGCACCAGCTGGCCATACTGGCCGGCATGGACGCCGGCGACGACGCTCAGCACCGAACCCGCATCCACATCCATGTCGTTGAGCAGGACATTGCCGCTCACCGCGCCCTGGCTCGCCAGCAGGCTTGCCTTGTCAGCTTGCAGGACCGGCTTGTCGTTGGTGCCGGTGATGCCGATGTCCAGGGTCGAGTACACGGTCATGCTGCCGTCGCTGGCGCCGTAGCGGAAGCTGTCGAGCGCCGTCGCGCCCTCGGCCAGCGCCTGGACCGCGGCGGACGCCGTGTCCAGGCGGTAGGTATAGCTGCCGTCCTGCGCCAGGACCAGGGTGCCGTAGGCGCCGGCATAGCTGCCGGGTTCGGTGACGACGAGGGCGGCGCCGGCATCGACGTCGCTGTCGTTGGCCAGCACGTTGCCGCTCGCGGCCACCAGGCCGTCTTCGACGACCCGCGCCGCGTCGGCCGTGGCGACCGGCGCATCGTTGGCGCCGCTGATCAGGATGTCCAGCGCCGCGGCGGTGTCGGCGATGCCGTCGGTGACCGCATAGCCGAAGTTCTCGGTGAGGGTTTGACCTTGGGCCAGCGACTGCACGCGGACGTCGCCATCGTTCAGGCGATAGTTGTAGCTGCCGTCCTGGGCGATCTCCAGCGTGCCGTAGGCGCCGGCATAGCTGCCCGGCGCGGCGACCCGCAGGATCGTGCCTGCATCGATGTCGCCGTCATTGGCCAGCACATTGCCGCTCGCGGCCACGGCGCCGTCTTCGGCGACCCGCGCCACATCGGCCGTGACGACCGGCGCGTCGTTGGTCCCGCTGATCACGATGTCCAGCGCCGCGGCGGTTTCCGCGAAGCCGTCGGTGACGGCATAGCCGAAGCTCTCGGTCACGGTCTGGCCCTGGGCCAGCGACTGCACGCGGGCGTCGCCGTCGTTCAGGCGGTAGCTGTAGCTGCCGTCCAGCGCGATTTCCAGCGTGCCGTAGGCGCCGGCATAGCTGCCCGGCACGGCGACCCGCAGGACGGT
Organism: Massilia sp. AB1; assembly: GCF_018119385.1. Lineage (NCBI taxonomy): Bacteria > Pseudomonadati > Pseudomonadota > Betaproteobacteria > Burkholderiales > Oxalobacteraceae > Massilia > Massilia sp. AB1. The sequence continues at coordinate 29,210 of NZ_JAGKSG010000037.1, forward strand.
GCCGGTATCGACGTCGCCGTCGTTGGCCAGCACATTGCCGCTCGCGGCCACGACGCCGTCTTCGGCGACCTGCGCCGCGTCGGCCGTGACGACCGGCGCATCGTTGGTGCCGCTGATCAGGATGTCCAGCACGGCGCCGGCTTGCGCCACGCCGTCGGTGACGACATAGCCGAAGTTCTCGCTCAGGGTCTGGCCCTGGGCCAGCGACTGCACACGGACGTCGCCGTCGTTCAGGCGATAGCTGTAGCTGCCGTCCTGGGCGATCTCCAGCGTGCCGTAGGCGCCGGCATAGCTGCCCGGCGCGGCGACGCGCAGGACCGTACCGGCGTCGAGGTCGCTGTCGTTGGCCAGCACGTTGCCGCTGGCCGCGCCGCCGTCTTCCGTCACCTGCGCCTGGTCGGCCGCCGCGGTCGGCGCACGGTTCGACAGGGTCACGCGGATCTCGAGCGTGGCGTCGGCGCTGGCGATGCCGTCGGTGGCGAGATAGCTGAAGCGCTCGGTCAGGACGCCGTCGACCGCCTGCGCCGCGGCGCCGGCGTCCACCTCGTTCAGCACATAGCTGTAGCTGCCGTCCGCGGCGATGTTCAAGACCCCGTAGGCGCCGGCGATCGTGCCCGGCTGGGCGACGCGCAGCACGGTGCCGCGGTCGGCGTCGCTGTCGTTGGCGAGCACGTTGCCGGTCACGGCCGCGGCTTCGCCTTCGGTGATGGCGGCGCTGTCGAAGGCGGCCACGGGGCCGTCGTTCGCGCCCACGATCTCGACCGTCACTTCGGCCGTGGAGCTGCGGCCCAGTTGGTCGCGCACGGTGTAGCTGAAGCTGTCATGCGCCACCTCGCCCTGCGCCAGCTCCTGGTAGCGGCCGCCGAAGTCGTAGCGCACGGTGTCGCCGTCCAGCCATACCTGGGCGCCGCTGGCCGATGCGCCCAGCGCCTCCAGGCTGCTGGCCGGATTGATGTCGTTGGCCAGCAGGTCGGCCACCGCGACCTGGACGCCGCCGGCGTCCTCGCCCGCGGCGATGCGGTCGGCGACAGCGACCGGCACACTGCCCAGCAGCCCGGTCATGCCGGCGCGGTCGAGCGTGGCGCCGTTGTCGAAGACGACGCGCTCGACGCCGCCGGTCTGGCCCAGCCAGTCGGCCAGGACCACGCTGTCGCTGCTGCCCTTGATGGAGAGCACCAGGTCCTTGCCCGAGAGCGTCGCGCTCAGGTCGGCCTGGGTCAGGTTGCTGCCCAGGCGCAGCGTGTCGCTGCCGAGCGCATCGACGATGCGGTCGCTGCCGTCGCCGCGGCTGAAGCGGTAGGTGTCGTCGCCGGCGCCGCCCAGCAGCAGGTCCGCGCCCGCGCCGCCGCCCAGGCTGTCGTTGCCGGCGCCACCGTCCAGGACGTTGTTGCCTGCATTGCCCGTGAGGACGTTATTGAGTTCGTTGCCGACGCCGCTGATGGCTGCGGTGCCGGTGAGCGTCAGGATCTCGACGTTCGCGGACAGGACGTGGCTGGCGCTGGCCAGCACGGTGTCGGTGCCTTCGCCCGCCGCCTCGGCCACGGTATCGCCCACATTGTCGACCACATACAGGTCGTTGCCCGCTCCGCCGGCCATGGCGTCGGCGCCCGCGCCGCCGTCCAGCACGTTGGCGGCGGCGTTGCCGGCCAGGGTGTTGTCGAGCGCATTGCCGCTGCCGTTGATGGCCGCCGTCCCGGTCAGCACCAGGTGCTCGACGTTCGCGGACAGCGTGTAGGTGGCGCTGGCGCGGACCGTGTCCTGGCCGCCGCCGGCGGCTTCCACGACCACGTCGGCCGAGTTGTCCACGATGTAGGTGTCGTTGCCGGCGCCGCCGCTCATGGTATCGATGCCGGCGCCGCCGTCGATCAGGTTGTCGCCTGCGTTGCCGGTGATCGCATTGGCGAGGCCGTTGCCGGTGCCGTTCAGCGCGGCGCCCTTCAGTTCCAGGTTCTCGACGTTCGCCCCGAGGACGTAGTCGATGCCGGATTCGACCGTATCGGCGCCCGCGCCGGCGAGTTCGACCACCGTATCGCCGGCATCGTCCACCACATAGGTATCGTTGCCGATGCCGCCCTGCATGGTATCCGCGCCGCTGCCGCCGTCGAGGATGTCGTTGCCGGCGTTGGCGACCAGCTTGTCGTTGCCGGCGCCGCCGCTCAGCGTATTGTTGCCGCTGTTGCCGGTGATCTGGTTATCCAGCTCATTGCCGGTACCGGCGTTGCCGGCGGTGCCGGTCAGGACCAGGTTTTCCACATTGGCGGCCAGGCCGTAGCTGACCCCGGCCTGCACGGTATCCGCGCCCTCGCCGTCCAGCTCGACCGTTTGGTCGCCGGCATGGTCGACGATATAGGTATCGTCGCCGCTTCCGCCGTGCATGGCGTCGACGCCCACGCCGCCGTTCAGGGTATCGTTGCCTTCGCCGCCGAACAGCGTGTCGTCGCCGCCGTTGCCGTTCAGGGTGTCGTTGCCGGCCAGGCCCTCGATCAGGTTGGCGCCGGTGTTGCCGTTGATGATGTTGTTGAGTTCGTTGCCGCGGCCGTCGATGTCGGCCGTGCCGGTCAGGGTCAGGTTCTCGACGTTTGCGGTCAGGGTGTAGGTGATGCCGGACTGGACCAGGTCGGTGCCGGCCGCGCCGGCTTCCACCACCAGGTCGCCCGCATCGTCGAGGATGTAGGTGTCGTCACCCAGGCCGCCGGCCATGGTGTCGGCGCCGATGCCGCCGTCCAGCGTATCGTTGCCGGCGTCGCCCTGGAGCTGGTCGTCGCCCGCTTCGCCGCTCAGTTCGTCGTTACCGTCGCCGCCGGCGATCGCGTCGTTGCCGGCTCCCGCGTTGACGGTGTCGTTGCCCGCGCCGGCGCTGGCGTTGTTGTTGCCGCTGTTGCCGGTGATGATGTTGTTGAGCGCGTTGCCGTAGCCGTTGAGGTCCTCGGTGCCCGTGAGGACGAGGTTCTCGACGTTCGCGGCCAGGGTATGGTCGACGCTGGACTCGACGGTGTCGGTGCCGCCGTTCAGGGCCTCGATCACGCGGTCGCCCGCGTCGTCGACGACATAGGTGTCGCTGCCGGCGCCGCCCTGCATGGTATCCGCGCCGCTGCCGCCGTCGAGCCTGTCGTTGCCGAGGTTGTCGACCAGGGTGTCGTTGCCCGCGCCGCCGAACAGGTCGTTGCTGCCGCCGTTGCCGACGATCTTGTTGTCGAGTTCGTTACCGGTGCCGCTGGTGGAACGCACGCCGGTGAGCGTCAGGTTCTCGACGTTCGCGGCCAGCGAATAGTCGACGCTGGCCTTCACTTCGTCGGCGCCTTCGCCGGCCTGTTCCAGCACGGTGTCGCCGACGTTGTCGACGATATAGGTATCGTCGCCGCTGCCGCCCGCCATGGCGTCGCTGCCGGTGCCGCCATCCAGCAGGTCGAGGCCTTCGCCGCCGAGCAGGGTGTCGTCGCCGGCGCCGCCGTTGAGGGTGTCGTTGCCGGCCAGGCCGCTCAGGATGTTGCTCGCGGCATTGCCGTCGATGATGTTGTTCAGCTCGTTGCCGGTGCCGTCGATGGCGGCCACGCCCGTCAGGCCGAGGTTGTCGGTATCCGCCGTCAGCGTATAGGTGATGCTCGACTCCACCTGGTCGATGCCCGCGCCTGCTTCTTCGACCACCAGGTCGCCCGCATCGTCGACCACGTAGGTGTCGTCGCCGGCGCCGCCCATCATGTGGTCCGCACCCAGGCCGCCGTCGAGCAGGTCGCTGCCTGCCTCGCCGTACAGGGTGTCGTCGCCGCCTTCGCCTTCGAGCAGGTCGTTGCCGTCGCCGCCACGGACCGAGTCCGCGCCCTCGCCCGCGCGCACGGTATCGTTGCCCGCGCCCGCGTCGACGACGTTGGCGCCGGCGTTGCCGGTGATCGTGTTGTTGAGCGCATTGCCGGTGCCGCGCAGGTCTTGCTCGCCGGTCAGCACCAGGTGCTCGACCTGCTCGCCGAGGGTGTAGTCGATGCTGGAGCGCACCGTGTCCTGGCCCCCGTTCAGGGCTTCGATGACCAGGTCGCCTGCGTCGTCGACCACGTAGGTATCGTTGCCGGTCCCGCCCTGCATGGTGTCGGCGCCGGCGCCGCCATCCAGGAGGTCCGCGCCCGCGTTGTCCACCAGCGTATCGTTGCCGGCGCCGCCGTAGAGGTCGTTGCTGCCGGCGTTGCCGGTGATGGTGTTGTCGAGCTCGTTACCGGTGGCGTTGACGCCGGCCGTGCCGGTCAGGGTCAGGTCTTCGACATTCGCGCCGAGGACGTGATTCACGCTCGACAAGACCTTGTCGCGGCCTTCATCCGCGTTCTCGACCGCCGTGTCGCCGGCGTGGTCCACGACATAGGTGTCGTCGCCGGTGCCGCCGTACAGGGTGTCCGCACCCGCGCCGCCGTCCAGGGTGTCGTTGCCGGCCAGGCCGTACAGGGCGTTGCCGGCGGCGTTGCCGCCGATGTTGTTGTCGAGCTCGTTGCCGGTGCCGGCGATGGCGGCGCTTCCGGTCAGCTCCAGGTGTTCGACGTTATCGGTCAGCGTGTAGGTGATGCCCGCCTGGACAGTGTCCGCGCCCGCGCCCGCGGCTTCGCTCACCAGGTCGCCGGCGTTGTCGACCACATAAGTGTCGTTACCGGCCCCGCCCTCCATGAGGTCGGCGCCCAGGCCGCCGTCCAGGGTGTCGTTGCCGAGTCCGCCCGCCAGGTGGTTGCTGCCGCTGTTGCCGGTCAGTTCATTGTCGGCGTCGTTGCCGATGCCCTCGAGATTCGCCGTGCCCGTCAGCGTCAGGTTCTCGAGCTGCTCGCCCAGCGTGTAGCTGATCGAGGATTCGACCGTGTCGTTGCCGGCGCCGGCCAGCTCGTCGACGACGTCGCCCGCCTCGTCGACCACATAGGTGTCGTCGCCGACGCCGCCCGACAGGAAGTCCGCGCCCAGGCCGCCGTCGAGGCGGTCGTTGCCGCCGTTGCCGGCCAGGGTGTCGTTACCGGCGCCGCCCTTGAGCGAATTGTTGACGTTGTTGCCCGTGATCGTGTTGTCGAGGCTGTTGCCGGTGCCGCCGACGGCAGTGCCGGTCAGGGTCAGGTTTTCGACATGTTCCGACAGCGTGTAGGTCACGCTCGCCTGCACCGTATCGCTGCCCTCGCCCTCCTTCTCGACCACGACGTCCGCGGTGCTGTCGACCACGTAGGTGTCGTTGCCTGCGCCACCGATCAGGGTGTCGGCGCCGGCCATCCCGTTCAGGGTGTTATTGCCGGAATTGCCGGTAATGACATTGTCGCGCGCGTTGCCGGTCCCGTTGATGTTGCCGGTACCGATCAGGGTCAGGTCATCGATGGTGGAAGCCAGCGTGGTGCTGGAAGACGAAGTAGTCGTGGTCATGGCGGGTCCTTGTCGGCGCGCTCGGAGTTTCCGATACGCAATTAAACTTACTTTGAAGCAAGCTTAACACGAAAGTTGCCGCATGGAAATGACTATGCGTAAGCAATACAACAGTTTTCGGCCGGACAGGGAATCCGGCCGGGACGCTAGCCGAGTGCAGCCAGGGCCTGGGCTAGGTCGGCGATCAAGTCTTCAGGAGATTCCAGGCCAATATTGAAGCGCACCAGGATGCCCTCGTCCGCCCACTGGCGGCGCATGCCCTTGATCCGGTAGGGCATCACCAGGCTGTTTGGACCGCCCCAGCTGTAGCCGATGCCGAAGAAATCCAGCGCATCGACGAAGCGGTCGGTCTGCTCTTCGGTATAGCGCGGGTCGAACAGCACCGAAAACAGGCCGCCCGCGCCCCGGAAGTCGCGCTTCCAGTTGGCGTGGCCGGGGCAATCCTCGAAGGCCGGGTGCAGCACCCTGGTGATTTCCGGACGTTCCTTCAGCCATTGCGCGACCTTGCGCGCATTGGCGTCGTGGGTCTCGAAGCGCAGTTTCATGGTCGGCAGGCCGCGCATCACCAGGTAGGCGTCGTCGGCGCCCACGCCCAGGCCCAGGCGCATGTGGGCCTGCGCCAGGCGGTCGTTGAGCGCACGGTCGCGGGTGATCACGGCGCCCATCAAGAGATCCGCGCCGCCCGACTGGTACTTGGTCAGCGCGTGCATCACGATGTCGGCGCCGGCGTCGAAGCCGCGCAGCGCCAGGCCGGCGGCCCAGGTGTTGTCGAGCGCCACCAGCACGCCCTTGTCGTGGGCGGCCTTGCAGATCGCCGGCAGGTCCGGCACTTCCATCGACACCGAGCCGGGCGCCTCGGCCCAGATCAGCCTGGTATTCGGCTGGATCAGCTCGGCGATGCCGGCGCCGATCATCGGATCATAGAAGCGCGCGGTGACGCCGAAGTCCTGGCTCAGCCAGCGGCCTAGTTCGCGGTTGGGGTTGTAGACGTTATGCGGCAGCAGCACATCGTCGCCGCTCTTGAGCAGCGCGAAGTCGACCATCGCGATCGCCGCCAGGCCGGACGGCGCCAGCAGGCAGTGCGCGCCGCCTTCGATCTCGGCCAGGCGCGCTTCCAGGGTGAAGGTGGTGGGCGTTCCGTGCAGGCCGTAGGTATAGGCGTTCTTGTCCTTCCATTGGCCGGAGCGCATCGCGGCCACATTCGGGAACAGCACCGTCGAGGCGTGGTGGATCCCCGGCGGGAAGGCCGCGAAGCCTTCCGGCGCGGCGTAGTCGCTGTGGATCAGGGAGGTCTGGAGCGATTTCTTGTTCATGTGCTGCTCCCCTGCCCGGTCAGACCACGGTGGCCCAGAGGTCGTGGGCGTCGGCCTTGGTGATCACCACCTCGGCGAACTGGCCCACGGCCAGCTTGGTCTTGCCCGGCACCAGCGCACGCTTGATGTGCACCACGCCGTCGATCTCCGGCGCATCCGCAGCCGAGCGGCCGATGGCTTCGCGCGGGCCGACTTCGTCGACCAGCACGCGCATGGTCTTGCCGACCTTGGCCTGCAGGCGCTTGAGCGAGATTTCCTCCTGCAGCAGCATGACGCGCGCACGGCGCTCTTCGCGCACTTCCTGCGGCACCGGGTTGGCCAGCTCGTTGGCGGTCGCGCCTTCGACCGGCGAGTAGGCGAAGCAGCCCAGGCGGTCGATCTGCGCTTCCTTCAGGAAGTCCAGCAGGTATTCGAATTCCGCCTCGGTCTCGCCCGGGAAGCCGGCGATGAAGGTCGAGCGGATGGTCAGGTCCGGGTTCATCTGGCGCCAGGCCTGGATGCGGTCCAGGTTCTTCTCGCCGCTGGCCGGGCGCTTCATGCGCTTGAGCACGTCCGGGTGGGCGTGCTGCATCGGGATGTCCAGGTAAGGCAGCACATGGCCGTCGCCCATCAGGGGGATGACCTGGTCGACGTGCGGGTACGGATAGACGTAGTGCATGCGCACCCAGGCGTCGTACTGGCGCGCCAGCTGGCCCAGCGCCTCGGTCAGCTGGGTCATGTGGGTCTTGATCGGGCGGCCGTTCCAGAAGCCCGTGCGGAACTTGACGTCCACGCCGTAGGCGCTGGTGTCCTGCGAAATCACCAGCAGTTCCTTGACCCCGGCCTTGAACAGGTTCTCGGCTTCGATCAGCACTTCATGGATCGGACGCGAAACCAGGTCGCCGCGCATCGACGGGATGATGCAGAAGCTGCAGCGGTGGTTGCAGCCTTCCGAGATCTTCAGGTAGGCGTAGTGCTTCGGGGTCAGCTTGACCCCATGGTCCGGCACCAGGTCGATGAAGGGATCGTGCGGCTTGGGCAGGTGCAGGTGGACCGATTCCATCACCTCGGCGACGGCGTGCGGGCCGGTCACGGCCAGCACCTTCGGGTGCACCTTGGTGATGATGTCGTCGCCCGCGGCGTCCTTCTTCGCGCCCAGGCAGCCGGTGACGATCACCTTGCCGTTCTCGGCCAGCGCCTCGCCGATCGCGTCGAGCGATTCCTGCACCGCGGCGTCGATGAAGCCGCAGGTATTGACGATCACCAGGTCGGCGCCGTCGTAGGACTTGGCGGTCTCGTAACCCTCGGCGCGCAGCTGGGTCAGGATCTGCTCGGAGTCGACCAGCGCCTTCGGGCAGCCGAGCGACACGAAACCGACCTTGGGCGCGGCGACGCCGGCGGCGGGCGACGGAATCACGAGCGCGGGTTCGGCGACGGCAGTCGCGGTTTCGGTGTTTGCTGGGAGGGGATTGCGGCGAAGTTCAGGCATGGGAGGACGACAAAGAATCTGGGCAATCCGCGATTGTACCTGAAGCGGGCCTCCCGGTGAAACCGGGGGCTGGTTCGCCGGCCCCGAACGGGACCGGCGGATGTCGTGAAAAGACGACTTCTGTTACTTCTTGTCGACCGGCATTCCCGGGAAGGGGAAGGCGCCGAACATGGCCTTGCTCTGGTTCTGCATCTGCTCCTGCATCTGCATGAACAGGTTCTTGCTCTGGTCGATGTAGTTGTTCATCATGCCCTGCATCATCGGACCCTGGACATTCATGAACTGGGTCCACATTTCCGGGCTGAAGGGCTTGCCTTCCAGGGCGCCGGCGGCGCTGCTGGTGAACTTGTTCTGGATGTCGGTGAAGGCCTGGACGTTCTTTTCCAGGTAGGAACCCATCATGCCCTGCATGGCGTGGCCGTAGTAGCGGATGATCTGGGCCAGCACGGAACTCGAGAACATGGGAATGCCGTTGGCTTCCTCTTCCAGGATGATCTGCAAGAGAATGCTGCGGGTCAGGTCTTCGTTCGTCTTGGCGTCGACCACGGTGAATTCGTCCGCGTCCAGGACCAGCTGCTTGACGTCCGTGAGGGTGATGTAAGAACTGGTCTGGGTGTCGTACAAACGACGGTTCGGGTATTTCTTGATCAGGCGTTCAGCACTCTTCTTTGCACTACTCATCTCAAGTTCCATAGGTTGCATCGCAACATGCGCGCGAAGCATTTTGATTGGTTACCAAAAAACCCGTAATCCGCCGCCCAGTGAACCCGGGTATTGCTCAGGGGGACGGACAGGGCACACCATACCACGCAATCCGCGCAGGTGCAGCAATTATTAGAATTATCACTGACGTAAGTTTTTTGTCAACTAAGCGACAACCGCCTGCGCCAGTGCGGCGTCCTCAATCGGCGCGGGCCTTGACGTAACGCCCCGGAGCCGGTTCCAGCGGCGCATAGCGGCTGTTGCCCGCGGCGCCAGGCGCCGGCACATCCTCGCCGCCGTGCTCGGCCAGGAACCCGGCCCATTCCGGCCACCAGCTGCCCTTGTGTTCTTCGGCGCCCTCGAACCAGGCGGCGTCGGTTCGCAAGCCGCCTTTCGCCTTGCCCTTGCCCGTCTTGGCGTTCACCCAGTAGCTGCGCTTGTTCTTCGAGGCCGGGTTGATCACGCCGGCGATGTGGCCGGAGGCGCCCAGCACGAAGCGGTTGGCTTTCGGGTTCTTCGGGTTGAGCAAGTTCATCGAGGCGAAGGCCGCCTGCCAGGGGACGATGTGGTCTTCCCTGGAACCGTAGATGAAGGTCGGGGCGTCGATCGCGCCCAGGTCAACCGGCACGCCGCACACGGTGAGCGCGCCCGGCACCTTCAGCTTGTTCTCGAGGTAGGTGTTGCGCAGGTACCAGCAGAACATCGGGCCCGGCAGGTTGGTGCTGTCGGCGTTCCAGTACAGCAGGTCGAAGGCCGGCGGTTCCTTGCCCTTGAGGTAGTTCTGCTGCACGTAGTTCCACACCAGGTCGTTCGGGCGCAGGGCCGAGAAAGTGGTGGCCAGGTCGCGTCCCGGCATCAGGCCGCCGCTGCCCAGGGTCTGCTCGCGCAGCGCCACCTGCGCCTCGTCGACGAAGACTTCGAGCACGCCGGTGTCGCTGAAGTCCAGCAAGGTGGTCAGCAGCGACAGGCTGGCGGCCGGCTGGCGGCCGCGTGCGGCCAGCACGGCCAGCGCGGTGGCGGCGATGGTGCCGCCCACGCAGAAGCCGAACACGTGCGCCTTCTCCTGGCCGGTGATCTCGCCCACCACGTCCAGTGCGCGGATCGCGCCCTTCTCCACATAATCGTCCCAGCTCACGTTGCCCAGGCTGCGGTCCGGGTTACGCCAGGACACCATGAACACGGTATTGCCCTGCTCCACCACGTAGCGCACCAGCGAGTTTTCCGGCTGCAGGTCGAGGATGTAGAACTTGTTGATGCACGGCGGAATCATCACCAGCGGCACGGCGTGCACGGTCGGCGTCGTCGGCGTGTACTGGATCAGCTGGAACAGTTCGTTCTCGTAGACCACCGTCCCGGGCGTGGTGCCGACATTGCGGCCGACCTCGAAGGCGGATTCGTCCGACTGCGAGATGCGGCCCTTCTGCAGGTCGGCCAGCATATTGGCCAGGCCCTTGGTCAGGCTCTCGCCCTTGGTTTCGATCAGGTGCTTCTGCGCTTCCGGATTGGTGGCGAAGAAGTTGGCCGGCGACATGGCGTCGACCATCTGCTGCACCGCGAAGCGGATTTTCTGGCGCTCGCGCGGACCGGCGTCGACCGCATCGGCCAGGGCCAGCATGAATTCCGAATTCAGCAGGTAGGACGCGGCCGAGAATGCCGACATCGGGTTCTCGCTCCAGGCCGAGCCGGAGAAACGCTTGTCGTGCAACACCGGGCTCTTGCCCGACATAAAGTCCTGCCACAGCTGGCCGACCTTGTTGAGGTAATCGGCGCGCAGCGCCTCCAGCCTGGCCGGGGCGATGCCGGCGCCGAAATCCTTCAGCATGCCTGCCAGCGGGTTGTGCCCGTTTGCCGCCGGGGTCATGGCCGGCATGCTCATCCAGCTCTGCCAGGCGGAAGGATCGGCGAATTGGGACATCCAGGAGGAAGCGAAGGCTTGCGGGTCGGGCATGTTCATATGGTCGTCCGTTGTTTAGAATCGGGGTGTCATCACCAAAGGAAACAAATCATGTGGATCGTGGCCGTCGCCTGGATTTACGTCGTCGTACTCATGGCGGCAACCGAACCGACCGTTACCGGAGGGATTATGACGTTTCTTGCCTACTGCGTGGTGCCTTTGTCTATCCTTTTTTACCTGACAGGATCGAAACGGCGGCGCGCGAAACGGGAATTGCAGGCCAGGATGGCAGAGAAGACGGGCGAAGCAGGCGGCGACAGCTGAGCAGTATCGCCGCCCGCCCCTGTGTATCATTTGAGCCAGATCAAACTTGCCTGGCGGCCAGTCACGCCGTCGCGGCGGTAGGAATAGAAGCGTTCCGGCGCGGTGGCCGTGCACAGCGTGCCGCCGTGGACACGGGTGAGGCCGTCGCGGGCCAGCATCAGCCTGGCCAGCGCGAACATGTCGGCCAGGTATTTACCTTCGCGGCCAGGATAGGGCTGGAAGGCCGCCCGGGCCGCCTCGCCCGGCAGCGCGGCCAGGAATGCCTCCAGCACGTCCGGTCCCACTTCGAAAGCGGTCGCGCCGATCGCCGGGCCCAGCCAGGCCGTGATCTCCCCTGCCCCGGCCTGGCGCATCGCGGCCACCGTCGTGCCGAGCACGCCGCCCGCCAGCCCGCGCCAGCCGGCGTGGGCCGCGCCCACCACCTTGCCGTCCAGGTCGGCGAACAGCACCGGCAGGCAATCGGCCGTGAGGATCGCGCAGACCACGCCGGCCTGCGTCGCGATGCTGGCGTCGCCCACGCGCACCGGCTTGTCTGGACCGACCGTCACGGCATCGACCACGTCGGCGCCATGCACCTGCGAGATCCAGGCCGGACGGCCCGGCAGCCACTCCTGCAGGCGTGCGCGGTTGGCGCGCACGGCCTCCGGATCGTCGCCCACGTGCAGGCCCAGGTTGAGGCCGCCGCCGCCCTTGCCGTCGTCATACGGCCCGCTGCTGACGCCGCCATCGCGGCTGGTCGCCAGGGCGCCGATCGATGCCGGCAGGTCCGGCCAGTCCGGGAATACCAGGGCGTCGCGATCCATCACTCGTCGTCCGCCTCGTCGAAGTCCTCGGCGGCCAGCATGTCCTGGACAGGCACGTCTTCGTCGCTCGGCTCTTCGATGCCCGCGCGGGCGATCAGCTCGGCGAAGTCCTCGGCCAGCGGCACGGTCCATTCGCACTGCTCGCCCGTGCCCGGATGCACCAGGCCGAGGCGGCGCGCCTGCAGCGCCTGGCGGTGGAAGACCGGGGTCAGGTGGCGCTTGCCGTAGACGCTGTCGCCCACCAGCGCGAAGCCCAGCGACTGCATGTGCACGCGGATCTGGTGGGTGCGGCCGGTTTCCAGCTTGCAGCGCACCAGGCTCACCGGACGGCGGTCCAGCTCGCCGGTGGCGACGCGCTCGTAGTGGGTGATCGCCGGCTTGGCGAAGGGGCTGGTCGAGACCGCCATCTTGACGCGGTCGCGCGGGTCGCGGCCCATGCCGGTATCGATGGTGCCGGCGATGCGCGGCGTACCCCAGACCAGGGCGAAGTATTCGCGCTTGACGGTGCGCGCCTGCAGCTGGCGCACCAGGTCGGTCTGGGCCGCCAGGGTCTTGCCGACCACCATCAAGCCGCTCGTGTCCTTGTCCAGGCGGTGCACGATGCCGGCGCGCGGCACGCCCACCAGCTGCGGGCAGTGGTGCAGCAGGCCGTTGAGCAGGGTCCCTGTCCAGTTGCCCGCGCCCGGGTGCACGACCAGGCCGGCCGGCTTGTTGACGACCAGGATGTCATCGTCCTCGTGGACGATGTTCAGCTCCATCGCCTCGGGCGTGAACGCCGTGTCTTCCGGCGCGGCCTGCGGCTCGATGAGCACGGTCTCGTCGCCATAGGCGGTATCCTTGCCGCGCGCGGGCTTGCCGTCGACCTGCACGTGGCCGCCTTCGAACCAGAGCTGCAGGCGGCTGCGCGAGAACTGCGGCACCAGGGCCGCGATGACCTTGTCGAGGCGCTGGCCGCAGGCTTCCGGCGTCAGGTTGAGGGTGATCGGCGACAGGTCGACGCCGGAAGCAGCGGCAAAACCGCCTTCCAGGTCGTCGTCCAGATCGGTGTCGAAAGGCATTTCCGCCGATTCCGGCGCAGGAGTTAATATCACGTCAGTTCCATCAGCTATAATCAGCTGTTCGTTGTTGAATCTAGGTAAAACTTTCTTGCAAAGAGCTATGCAAAAAAAATTGTCTGTATTGGTCGCAAGTTGCGCCCTCGTCGGCCTGTCGGCATGCGGCATGTTGCCGGAAGCCACCGACGCAAGCAAAAACTGGTCAGCGGAGAAATTATACGCTGAGGCGCGCGATGAGATGGCCGGCGGGCACTACGAAGCGGCAATCAAGCTGTTCCAACGCCTGGAATCCAACTATCCGTTCGGCACCTACGCCTCGCAAGCCCAGATGGAAATCGCCTACGCCCACTACAAGGCGCAGGACCAGGCCGAGGCGCTGGCCGCCGTCGAGCGCTTCATCAAGCTGCACCCGAACCATCCCCAGGTCGACTACATGTACTACCTGCGCGGCCTGATCAACTTCAATGACCAGCTGGGCTTCCTGAGCTTCATCTACTCGCAGGACCCGACCGAGCGCGATCCGAAGGCCACCCGCGAAGCCTTCGCCGCCTTCAAGGCCCTGGTCGACAAGTTCCCGAACAGTAAATATACGCCGGACTCGCTCCAGCGCATGAATTACCTGATCAACGCGATGGCGCAGTACGAAGTGCACGTGGCGAATTACTACTATCGCCGCGGCGCCTACCTGGCCGCCCTGAACCGCGCCCAGGATGCGGTCACCAACTACAGCGACGCTCCGGCGCGCGAGGAAGCGCTGTTCCTGATGGTCCGTGCCTACGACAAGCTCGGCATGCCGGTGCTGCGCGACGACACCCAGCGCGTGTTCACGCTGAACTATCCGAACAGCCGTTTCCTGAACCCGAACGCCAAGGGCGAAGCCCCGTGGTGGCAGTTCTGGTCGAAGGCGGCGCCGAAGCCGGCGCCGAAAGACGCCCTGTAAGCCTCGAGCGGCCCGGTTCACCGGGCCGCTGTTTTATTCGGCGATCTTCCTGCGGAACACCCACTCGCGCTCGCCGGACACCGAGGGCTCGAAGGCGTAGCCGTCGACCTCGAAGTCCTTGAGCTGTTCCGGGTCCAGGATCGCCTTCTCCACCGCGTAGCGCGCCATCATGCCGCGTGCGCGCTTGGCGAAGAAGGAGATGATCTTGTACTTGCCGTTCTTCCAGTCCTCGAACACGGGATTGATCACCGGCACGTCCAGCTTCTTCGGCTTGACCGACTTGAAGTATTCTTCCGACGCCAGGTTGACCAGGGCCGTCGAACCGAGTTCGCGCAGCTGGCGGTTCAGCGCTTGCGTGATCGTCTCGCCCCAGAACGCGTACAAGTCCTTGCCGCGCGCATTCGGCAGCCTGGTGCCCATCTCCAGGCGGTAGGGATGCATCAGGTCCAGCGGGCGCAGCAGGCCGTACAGGCCCGAGAGGATGCGCAGGTGGCGCTGGGCGAAGTCCAGCGCCTGCGGCGCCAGGGTGCGCGCGGCCAGGCCGGCGTAGACGTCGCCGTTGAAGGACATGATCGCCTGGCGGGCTTCGCTGTGGTCCGGATGCCAGTGGGCGTAGCGCGTCACGTTCAGCATCGAGAGCGTGTCCGACAAGTCCATCAGCTCCGCGATCTGGCCCGGCGAATAGGTGCGCAGCACCTTGACCAGCTCGGCGGCGTTGTCGATGAAATCGGGGATGGTGTGCTGCGGGGTGGTGCTCGGCGACTCGAGGTCGAGGGATTTGGCGGGCGACAGGACAATCAGCATGGAACAGACAAGCTTTTCTTCAAATAAACAACCGACATGATACCCGCTTCCCGCAAACCCATCGTCATCGACACCAATGTGCTGCTCGACCTGTTCGTCTTCCACGACCCGCGCTGGTCCGCCCTGATGGCGGCGCTCGAAACGGGTGAGGTCGTGGCGGTGACCCGCGCCGACTGCCGCGACGAATACCTGGCCGTGCTGCGCTACCCTCACCTGCCGCTCGACGAGGCGGGCCGCGCCGAGGCGGCGGCGCGCTTCGACGCCCTGCTGCGCGTGGTGGCGCCCGATGCCGTGCATGTGCGGCTGCCGGTCTGCACCGACCGCGACGACCAGAAATTCATGGAGCTGGCGCGCGATGCGGGCGCCGAAGTCCTGATCACCAAGGACAAGGCCTTGCTCAAGCTGGGCCGCAAGACGGCGCGCGAAGGCCTGTTCCGCATCATGCTGCCGGAAGCCTGGATCAAGGCCCGGGCCGCCGCCAGCACGGTTCAGGACGCGGCGCTAGAATAAGCGTTCGTTCTTCCGCATCGTGACCATGACTACTCCCGCCATCGCTTCCCGCCTGCCGCTGGTCGGCACCACCATCTTCACCCAGATGTCCGCGCTCGCCGCGCAGCACCAGGCCGTCAACCTCGGCCAGGGCTTCCCCGATTTCAACTGCGACCCGCGCCTGGTCGGCCAGGTGAGCGAGGCGATGCGCGCCGGCCACAACCAGTATCCCTTCATGACCGGCGTTCCGGCCCTGCGCGAGGCCATCGCGGCCAAGATCGAGACCCTGTACGGCCGCCGCTACGACAGCGCCCAGGAAATCACCGTCACCGCCGGCGCCACCCAGGCTTTGATCACGGCCATCCTGTGCAGCGTGCATCCGGGCGACGAAGTGATCGTGATCGAGCCGGCCTACGACAGCTATGCGCCCGCGATCGCCCTGGCCGGCGGCGTGGTGGTGCCGGTAGCGATGCAGGTCGGCGAGCAGGGCTACAGCGTGCCCTGGGAACGCGTGGCCGCCGCCATCAAGCCGCGCACCCGCATGATCGTCATCAACACGCCGCACAACCCGACCGGCAGCATCCTGCGCCAGGCCGACCTGGACGCGCTGGCCGCCATCGTCGACGGGACCGGCATCCTGGTCTTGTCCGACGAAGTCTACGAACACATGGTCTTCGACGGCCAGCCGCACGCCTCGGTGGCGCGCCACCCGGTGCTGGCCGAACGCGCCTTCGTGGTCTCGAGCTTCGGCAAGACCTATCACGTGACCGGCTGGAAGGTCGGCTACGTGGCCGCGCCGGCGCCCTTGATGGCGGAGTTCCGCAAGGTCCACCAGTACAACGTCTTCACCGTCAACACGCCGATGCAGCACGGGATCGCGGCCTATATGCGCGACCCGGCGCCTTACCTGGACCTGCCGGGCTTCTACCAGAGGAAGCGCGACCTGTTCCGCGAAGGCCTGGCCGGCAGCCGCTTCACCCTGCTGCCTGCGGACGGGACCTACTTCCAGTGCGTGCGCTACGAGGCCATCTCGGACCTGCCGGAGGCGGAGTTCGCGACATGGCTGACGGCGGAGGCCAAGGTGGCCGCGATTCCCGTGTCGGCCTTCTACAGCCAGCCGACGGAATCGGGCATCGTGCGCTTCTGCTTTGCGAAAAAAGACGAGACCCTGCAGCTGGCGCTGGAGCGTCTTGCGCGGCTGTAAGGCCGCTCAGCGTCCCAGCTGCTTGAGCCTGCGCTCGACGAAGGCCTGGAGTTCCGGGGACAGCGTGCCGCTGGCCAGGGCCTTCTGGTAGGCGCCCGCGGCTTCCGGATTGCGCTTCTCGGCCTGCAGCGAGATCCCCAGGCCCATCCACCACACGCCATTGATCGGCGCGGTGCGCAGCGCCGCCTGGTAGTGCTCGGCCGCTTCGCGGTGGCGCTGTTCCTGCTGCAGGACGCCGGCCAGGAAGGCGTGGTATTCGCCATTGCCCGCCGCGTAAGGCAAGGTGCGCATCAGGGTGTCGACCGCCGGGCTGCCGCGCTCGAGCTGCAGGCGCGCCATCAGCATCGCCATCGCCGGCTGGCGCGCATCGAGGGCCAGCGCCGCGCCGAGCTGGCGCATGGCTTCTTCCGGGCGTCCCGCTTCGATCAGCAGGCTGACCAGGGTCTGGCGCGACGCTTCGTGACGCGGGTCGGCCTTGAGCGCGGCCTGCAGGCCGGCGATGGCCTCGGTCACGCGGCCGTCTTCCAGGCTGGCCAGCGCGCGGCGGTAGGCGTTCTCGGCGCGCTGGGGCGCCGCTTCGACACGGCCGCCGGTCTTCACCGGCGCCACCTTCGGCTCCTCCTTGTTCGCCGCCGGCTTGGGCGCAGCTTTCGCCGGTGCCTTCTTCACCGGCGCAGCCTTGTCGACAGGCTTTTCTTCGGCGAGTGGCGCGCCAAGATCCTCGCGCGGGGGAACGGGAATCTCGAACGCAAGCGCCTGTGTAGGCTCGGGCGCCTTGGGCAGGACAGGCGCAGGCTTGGGCGCGGCGGCCACGGCGGGCGCCGGGGCCGGCTTCTGGCCCAGCATGCGCCAGCCGACGACGCCGGCCACGGCCAGCGCCGCCGTCGCGCCGGCCGCCCCCGCCCGGCGCGTCCCCCGCCGGCCGCGGTGGGGGGGCCGCCCCGG